>CAZMIQ010000001.1:0-34299 GCA_964566525.1 uncultured Pseudomonadales bacterium
TTAAAGATTTGCTCCGCATGGCTTGCTTAAGTTGATTAACCACCTGAGATGTTTTACCTTTGAGAAAAAGACCTAAGTGCTTAATAATGACTTGATAATCGTCTTGACTAATAGTTTGAGTGCAAACTCCTGGGCATAAATTTAAATGATGTTCAAAACATCGTTTCATAATTTTTTTTCGGGGAGCATTGCACCAAGGGAAAATTGGTCTAATAATTTTTAAAACCTCATTTAATTTATAGGCAGAGGGAAAAGGACCAAAAATTTTACCAGCAATAGATTTTTTGTTTAAATCACGCTGACGAAATTTCAAAACTCTTGGCCAGTCTTCTTTGGTAATAACTAGATATAAAGGACTTTTATCGTCTTTCAATAAAATATTGAAAGGCGGTTGATAAATATTAATTAAATCAGCTTCAACTAGTAAAGCTTCTAACTCACTGGATAAAACCCGCCATTGTAAATACATGGCTTGATTAACCATTTCTTTGGTTCGTAAAGGTAATTCTGAAATTTGACGGTATTGAGTGAGTCTATTTTTTAGATTTTTGGCTTTCCCGACGTAGAGAATTTTTTGATTTGAATCTAGCCACCAGTATACTCCCGGCAGTGACGGAGCCTGCGACCAAGCTGCCGATAATAATAATGGTGAAGTAGGAGAGGCATAAGCCGTCTTGGATGTATTCATCAATAATTTTTCCTTCTTGATTAGTTAAAGTAAATTTAATTTTCGAACTTTGATATAATTGCCACCATTGGTGATTGCGAGTTTGAATGATTAGGTCGATAGTTTGCCACGGTAAAAGAGTTAATTCTCCTTGATTTGGACTAATACTTATTTCAGATTCATCGCTAACAGCTTGCCAAGAAAGATTATACCATGATTGACCAGATTGATTTTGAATTGACAATCTATATCTTCCTGGCAAAGGCAAAAAGCTAAACTTATCCAAACAACTATTAAGTTTAATTTTGCCTTCAATGCTTGCTTCAAGGTATTCTGGAGGAATGAACTCGATATTCCATGATTGAAAATTGGCCGCTACTTTTGAAAAATAATTATTAATGTCGAATTCTTTATCAACTTGATTGTAAATTAAATAACCATCGGCTGAAACAGTAATGCTTTCACCAGTTTTTAATAAATAATAACCCAGCCAATTATTTTCTTCGTCAATTTGCCAATTGTGGGGAAGCGGCCATAAATTGGCATAAATAATTTTAAGATTGTTGGTGTCTTTAGGTAAAATTATTTCTTGATAGGCGGGAGAATTTTGATTATTGGTCAAAAAATAACTAAAACTAAATTGTAAAAATTGTTCAGTGCCATAAATAAATTCAATTTCTTGCCCTTGTCTTTGATCGAAGGTATAAACCATAACTCCAGCTTGCTGATCGACCTTAAGGGGCTGAGGCTTGATCGAGTCTGGTTTACCAAAATGAGTAGGCAGACTAACAATGCTTTGATATTTGCTAAAATCTTGAGCATTATGCAAAGGTACAATTTTAATAGTCTTACTATTACCTCTAATTTTAAGTAAATTGCTGTCATGATATTCGAGAGCGAATTCACGACTTTTTCCTTGACCGACAACTTCATTTTCGAAGGTGAGATTAAAAATATTTTGTTGATTAGCCGTGGTTTGCTCTTGGGTTATTTTTTGATTTTTGGGTAGTAAAACTAAATTACTAATACCTGTTTCAGGCACAGAAATTTGATAATGAGTCACGAAAGTAGTCGGACTAGCATTAATTAATTTAAAATCGAGTACGACTTTACTAGATTGATTTTGAACAAAAGAATAATGCGCGACTAGTTCGCTCTTTAAATTGTCATCAGCCAAAATAGATGAATGAGTGATGATAGAGATAGCAATCAGTAAAAGTATTTTTTTAAACATTATTTTAAATATTTTTGGACATTGAGCTGATGTTCTTCTAAAGTTTTACCGTAATGGATTTGTCCTTGTGGATCATGCAGATAATAATAGTAGTCATTGGGAGTAGGATTAAGGGCGGCTTTAATGGCAGCAAGACTGACGGCACAAATGGGAGCTGGCGGCAAGCCTTTAACCACATAAGTATTGTATGGAGAATCAAATTTAGTATCAGCTAAAGTGGGCGGCTCCCACCATTTGGCAGTTTGTTCATTTTTACCCACGGCATATTGAGCGCTAGCACATAATTGAAGCGGATAATTGTCATTAAGCCGACTATTGAGAATGCCAGCAATCATTGACATTTCTTCGGTAGTTTTACCTTCTCTTTGCAAGAGCGAAGCAAGGACTAGTATTTCATCTAGAGTATAAGAAGATTTAGCTATTTGTTGGGATATTTCGGGATTATCTATTACTGATTTTTGGAATTGACGATGTAAAATATTAACAAGAGTTTTAGCGGTACTTAAAGGAGCGATTTTATATGTTTCTGGAGCCAAGCGTCCTTCTAAGCTAGCAGTTAGGCTAAGAAACTCTGTAGAATCAAACTCTTCTAAATCAAGTTTTTCAAGATATTCGGCGATTTCTTCTCTGCGCCAACCTGGCAAAATGGTAATTGTTAATTGTTCTGGAGACTTTTGCATCGCCAGCAGTATTTCATCTAAATTCATATTGGCTCGAAGCTTGAAGTTACCAGCTTGAATTTTTTGTCCGCTCTGACGATATTTAGCTAATAACCGTAAAGCTAACTGATTTTTGATAAGTTGTTGCTTTTCTAAATTAGCACTAATTTGCGTTAATGTCTGCCCTTTTTCAATCGTGAATTCTTGCTCTTCACTTGATTGACTAACTGGAGAATATAAATAGTAAATTAAACCATAAGCGCTAGCAAGAATTAATAAAGCTAGGATAAAACTCAAAAGAGCAATTTTTTTCATAGTGTAATTATAGCACGAATTTATTTTTTTTAATTAGTGCTTAGATGATTAATAATAGCCGCATCTCCTGATAAACAGCGTTCAGCAGCGAGCAGACTTTCATCGTTAATATAAATAAAAGGAATGCCGACAGTAGAATTATCTAATTGACAAATTTGAGCAAAAGCTAATAATTGCTCATTGTTTTTTTTCTGGGTGGCAAGATGATCTAAAGAAACTGTGACTAAATTATGTGATTGACTAGCTTCTGGATTCTGAGCTAGGTGTTTATCAACATTAAGACAATGAGGACAAGTTTCGCTGGTAAAAAGATAGGTGGCAGCTTGATTAAAATCCAAAGCTAAATCGGCACTAGGTGAAACTTCATGATCAAAATCAGGCGCAGGGTTTAAATTTTGATTGACTTTGACAAATACCAGAACCATGAAAAGTAGAATAATTAATATCCCAAAAAAAACAAATGAAGAGTATTTTTTTTCCATAATACAGCTTAGTATAACATTATTTATTGAAAAAGGCAAATGATTGAAATTTAGGAATCAAATTTTTCACTGACAATATGGTCTAAAGTAATACCTTTTTGCTGGATAATGGCTTGCGAGTCATTAATCATTGAGGGGTTGCCACAGAGCAAAAATTGACTTTTAGCGGGAAAAGTTTGTGATTCCAACCATGAAGTGACTCTACCAGTTAGTAGATTCCAAGTTGGGGTAGGCTGAGAAACAGTAGGAATAAAAGTGAAATTATCAAAATATCTTTGCATTTGTAAAAAATCATCCAACCAAAAAAAATCGGCATCACTCCTCATGCCCCAAACTAAAGTCAGCGGGATAGTTGTCTGCCTTAACTGTAACAAATCAGTAACTTGACTGCGGAAAGGAGAAATACCACTACCAGAAGCGACTAAAAATAGGTGTTTAATATCGCTAAGATCTTCGATTACTAATTTGCCCAAGGGGGCGATCAAATCAATTTCTTGACCATAAGAAAGATTTTTCAGGTAATTGACGCCGAGTCCATTAGGTTGATGGTCAACCAATAATTCAAAACTAGTATTGACGTCTGGCCGATCACACATGGAATAAGCTCTGGTGGTTTTTTCATCTATTTGGATTAAAACGTATTGACCAGCTAAATTTTCAATCTTATATGGCTGGATTAATTCAAAACGGTAAAGACTAAATCGTTGATTATAGTCTTCTTTACTAGCTAGTTTGGCTTTCATTTTTTGTGGTATAATCATCATATCCTTTCATTTTCAATTCGGTTAATTATACCTCAATTATAAGTGATTTGAAAACAAAAAGGCCGCATGGCTCAGTTGGTTAGAGCGTTCGATTCACATTCGAGAGGTCCCAGGTTCGAATCCTGGTGCGGCCACCAGTTATAATTAAACAAATATTTCACAATTTTCCAACTAAAAATAGTCAAATTGTTCGTTAATTTTGGGCTAGAGTTAATAGTTCTTATAAATGATTTTTTCTTGGACTCTAAGGGCTGAATAAAGCAGAAAGTTAATTTTTGACAATAAGTGTATAATATAAGGGCAATATGTTTTGATCTTTAAAATAAATGGGGGTAATAAAAATGAGTGAATACGACTTAGTCATCAAAAGAACGAATGCGGCAAAAACAGACAATCAAGAGCTAAACCGAGAATTATCGATGGATGAAGAATTAATGTTGGCGAATATAACAGAAAATTGGAAAAGAAGAAGACGCCTAATTTTAGAACGCGTGCAAGAAAAAATTGTGACCGCAGCGGAAATATTGGCAGCGAGATTTATAGAAGATGTAAATTTATATAAAAAAATTTCATATGCATATGAAATGTGGCAGTCAGATTGGATGGAACCAAATGAGAATCCTTTTGTAATTTATGAAGAAATGAATCGAGATTGTCAAAATGAAATTAATACGATTGCTCAGCGTTTGCCATTAATTTTTCAACATTTTATGACTAGAACAATCTTTTCTCCTCCACAAGAAAATGGAGTTGACTTAGTCAACTTATATTTATATATGGAAAAAAGATTTAAACAAGTGTTTATTGAAAAAGTAAGTAAAAAATTTGAAAAGAAGTTGATTAAATGCAATTTTTTGGATTTTGATCAGCCTGTTAGCCATGATTTGGGTGGTGAATACTTTTTTTATATCAGACTCTATGATCTTTAATATTGCGCCCGCCTTCTGGCGGGCTTTTTCTTGCATACTTTTAGCTTTTTTATGATATAATATATGTTCTATGAAAGCAAACATACATCCAAATTGGCAAGAATGCCGTGTTACTTGTGCCTGCGGCAATTCATTTATTACTAGAGGAAATACTGCTACTTTGCAGGTTGATATTTGTAACAAATGTCATCCTTTTTTTACTGGTGAAGAGCGTTTCGTAGATAAAGAGGGGCGTTTAGATAAGTTTAAAAATAAAATGGCATTATCAAAAAAATTAAAAGCGCAGGAATTAGCAAAGCAAAAAGCCAAGCAAGCAAAAAAAGATGCCGCACAACAAAATACGGCTGAAGTGATGTCCTTCAAACAAATATTAAATCAAACAAAGGGTAAAAATAATAGTCAAGAGGCTGAGGCTTCAAAAACTACCCAAGCTGAATTGATGTCTGACGCCAAAAGCGCAAAATGAACCCTTTTCAAACTCAATTAGATGAGCTGGCAGCTAAAATTTCTGCCAATGAGCAACTTTTGTCTGATCCTGATTTAAAGGAGTTGGCAGAGGTTGAGATTAGTGATTTAAAAATTCAATATGACACTTTATCGAAGGCAGCTGAAGCGATCAGCACAGATAAAAATCAAGCAGCACCAACTGATGTAAAAAAAGCTAATTGCATTCTGGAAGTAAGAGGCGGAGCAGGTGGCGATGAGGCAAAGATTTGGGCTCATGAATTATTGAGAATGTATTTACGTTTTGCGGAAAATAATAAACTAAAAATTACTTACTTGGACGATGATGTGATTAAAATTAAGGGGACGATTGATTTTTTAGGTCAAGAGTACGCTCCTTATCATTTATTGCGCTTCGAATCAGGAGTGCACCGAGTCCAAAGAGTGCCAACGACCGAAGCGGCTGGCAGAATTCATACTTCCACAGCCAGTGTGGCAGTTTTTCCTGAAGTTCAGGCTTCGGCAGTAAATATTAATCCAGCTGATTTAGAATGGCAATTTTGTCGAGCTGGAGGCGCTGGCGGGCAAAATGTCAATAAAGTCAATTCAGCTGCTCGGCTGACTCATATTCCAACTGGAGTAGTAGTGAATGCAAGACAAGAAAGAAGTCAAGCTCAAAATCGACAAATAGCTTTAGAGATATTAGCGGCGAGATTGTGGGAAATTGAAGAAGAAAAACGGCAAAAAGAGCTAGGTAATCTACGCTTAGCAATTGGGAGAGCGCAAAGGGCAGAAAAAATTAGAACTTATAATTTTCCTCAAAATAGAATTACAGATCATCGACTGGAAGAAAGTTGGTATAATTTACCAGTAGTGCTGGAAGGTGATTTATTAGCTATAATTACCGCTTGCCAAAGTTTAGATCAAGTTTGAGTTGGTCTCCAACTTTAATGCCCATTAAATCTGCTCTGCCACTGGGAATTTCTAAGACTAAATTAACCGGCTGCTGACTAGTGTATAAAGGAAGTTTCCAAGTGGGGGTGCCTGCTGATCCGGCAGGAACACGGCGACTAATTTGGGCAATAGTACCTTCATCCAACCACAAAATATCTAAATCAAAATTCATTCTGGGCATCCAAAAAGTTTGGCGTTTTTTGTCAGGCATTACAAAGAGCATGCCGTCACTACCAATTTCTCGTCGATCTGATAATCCTTGAACGATGGATGATGGCGTATTAACTACTTCTAAAAGATATTCGCGTTGATTAATTTTAGCTTTAATTTTACTTCTGTCTGGCAAAGATAAAAGATATGAACTAATATTTTCTTGATGATAATTGTTAATAAAGGTAAAGGCAAACCAAAAAATACCAATGATCATAATTGAGATAAATAAAATTAGCGTGGTTAATTTTTTATTTCGGAGAATAGTTGATAAATTTGAGAAAATTTTTTGAGACATAATTGAGCTTTATTTTATCATATTTGCGAGTCTTGAACAACACTAATTTCTTCGACATGAGGAAAACTGAATTGTTGACGCCATTGTTCATCAGTGCTGGTAATGATGGTCTGCTGCTCATTAACCATATTCCAAACCAATGCCTGAGCCTCTTGATCTAGTTCTGAAAAAATGTCATCAAGCAAAAGAATAGGTTTTTGATTGGTAATTTTTTCTAAATACGATAATTCGGCTAATTTCAGCCATAAGACTGCCAGCCGATGCTGACCTCGAGAACCGTATGTCATGAGGGAGGCTTCATGACCATTAAAATTAGTAATGATTTCAAAATCGTCTTTATGGGGACCAATAAGAGTGTGACCGATAGCTAATTCTGCCACTCGATATTGCTCTAAGCGTGCTTGAGTAACTTGGCTATGCAAATAATTAGCCTTAAAACTAAGCGGTGATTCAAACTCATGATTGAGAAAATGAAAAAAAATACTTCTAGCTTGGTGAATAATAGTGCCATAATTGAGCAAATTCTGATCCCAGTAAGATAATGAGTTGGTGGTTAAGTCGCCATTTTTAATCGCTTGCAAAGTTTTATTTCTTCGAATAAGAGAAGCTTGATAATTTTTTTTCGCTTGATAATAATTTTTATTAGTAATCGACAATGGGTCATCCAAATATTCTCGGCGACGACTGGATGAGCCCTCGATCAAACGCAAATCTTCTGGTCTAAAACAAGCAACTAATAAATTACCAATAAAATCAATTTGTCTTTTTTTGGCCTTGCCGACAGTATAATGTTTGACGGCGGTTTTCTTGCCGCCGAGACTGCCATGAGTCAAAGTCAGACCAAGTTTTAAATCTTGATCGATCAGAGCATATGCTCGACCAATTTCTTGATCAAATCTAATTAATTCATTGGTTTTACTTGCCCTAAAACTTCTCGCAGTAGCCAAGAGGTAAATGGCCTCTAAAATAGTAGTTTTGCCGGCGCCATTTTTGGCAATAATTAAATTAAGACGGTCACCAAATTGCCAAGTTTTTTGCTGGAACTGCCTAAAATCTTGTAAATATAATTTTTTTAATTTCATTTCCACAATAAAGCCCCATTATGAATGGGGCTTTTGGTTGCTAATAACTTAAATTAGGCTGCTTTTTTTAAAACAGGCATACCAGTTCTGGTGGTTTCCATAACCATATAGCCAGCCGGAACTTCACTCAAGGCCCCTTCAGCTCTTTCTTCTCTGGCAAAAAAATAAATCACTTGTTTTCTACCATTTTTCAAGGTGACTTCTTTCATATGAAGGAAGTAGGCTTGACCTTTTTTGTTGGTGTAGCTAAATGCGCTCATTTTACCTTTCTTTTTTCCACTTTGCTGAGCAAAGTTATATACTATTACTTATTCTTAAGTTTACCTCGAAATCAAGATATTGTCAAGAGGCAATTTTATTCTTTAATTTCGCCACTTAAGACAATTTTTTCTCCATCCCGCACCTGAATTGAAATTGGCAAATTTGCCTTGTTAACCGCAGTAGAGACCATAATTCCGCCTTTGTGCCATTGGAAGTTTTTGACAAAAACATAGTCAGAATTCTGTTTATCTTTGAGATAAAGTTGATAGACTTGCTGGTTGTCGGTGGGCAAATTAGCATTGATGGAGAGTAAAACTTTATCGTCTTGAATTTCATAGCGGATCTCACCAAGTCCATGATCGCTCTCTAATTCTAATTTTTTATAATTACCTTCGCCTTTTTTGAGTTTTTCTAAGGCTTCTAATTCTGCAGTGCTTAATTCTTCAATTTCAGTCCCCGCAGTGACTTCTGGCACTGCCATTTTTTCTTCTGTTCTTTCTTTATACCAACGATTAGCGAAGAAAACGACAGCAAATAAAGCAATAGCTGGAAGAATAAATGGTAATAACTTTTTCATAATAAAATGGACCTTTCTATATCATTATTATTGTATTTTCCACAAAAATGGCAATTTGTCAAGAGGCAATTTTTAATAATATTGATAAATCAATTAAAATTGCTAGTTATGTCAATAATTTTCGTGAATTTTTAGTGATGAAGATAAACTAATGTTCGAGTTTGAGCACAATAATCAGATTTTGCTATGAGGCAAAAAAAAGTTGCTCATAATACAATGTGGCTTAAATAAGCTAGAATGGACCTTGACTTTCGGCAGGGCATTGTTTATAATTAAACCAATTATTAAATGAAAGGCAATATGTCAAAGAAAATATGTGCAGAATGTAAATTTGAGTCACCGGAAGAAGCAAAATTTTGTTTAAAATGTGGAGCAAAATTAAAAGAAGAAAAAGGTGAAAAAAATAAGACTGAAGAAACTAAAGAAAAAGAGACAGTGATTAAATTAGAAATACCAATCGGGCCTAAATCGAGAATTGCAGCCGGTTTGTTGGCTGTTTTTGTGGGTACATTTGGCATACATAATTTTTATTTGGGCTATAATAAAAGGGGTCTAACTCAACTTTTACTTTCGGTGGTGGGTGGAGTTTTGACTTGCGGTTTGGCTTCAATGGTAGTTGGGATTTGGGCTTTAGTCGAAGGCATATTGATTTTTACTAAAGCGGACGGCTATACGGTGGATGCGGAAGGCAAGCCTTTGGGTGACTAAGTGGGTTAAAAATAAAAAAGCTGTTTTTATAATTCAGCTTTTTTTTTGTCTAATAGTTGCTTGTTTTTTTGTCTTTTTGCCAGAAAATTATTTTGTCGAACATGACTATCAACTATGTTGGTGGCGGAGATTAACTGGTCTCCCCTGCCTTGGCTGTGGAAGCATGAGAGCGACCAGTGCTTTATTTCATGGTGATTTAAGGAGCGCTTGGCATTATAATCCTTTAATATTTTTGTGGCTGGTATTAATCATTGGTTTACAAATATATTTAATAACTGGTATAATGCGTGATCATGCTAGAAAAAATCATTGTCAAGGGAAAAGAAGTAAAACTACCGATATTCTGTCCTGATGCGACTAGAGGGGTGGTGCGTAGCCTTAGTAGTCAAGATTTAAATAATGCTCAGGTCAAAGGAGTAATTGTGAATACTTGGCATTTGCATCAAAAACCTGGTGAGATTAAATTAGCACAATTGGGCGGGATTAAAAAATTAATGAATTATAATGAATTAGTCATTTCTGATTCTGGTGGCTTTCAGGTTTTTTCCTTATTTCAAAAAAAAAGTGATTTTGGAAAAATTACTGATGAAGGCTTGATAACATATACTGGCAAAAATAAGCAGAAAAGATTGCTTTTCACCCCAGAGAATTCAATTCAAATGCAATTTGCGATTGGGAGTGATATTATGATTTGCTTGGATGATTTTACCCCGCCTGAGGCAGATGAAAAGCGACAAATTGAAAGCGTTGAGCGGACTTTAGCTTGGGCAAAAAGGTGCAAAAATGAATTTTTGAAGAAATGTCAAGAAAATAAATTGAGTGAAAAAAATCGACCTTGGCTTTTTGGAGTGATACAAGGTCATCGTAATTTAGAGTTGCGGAGATATTGCGCTCGAGAGCTATTGAAAATTGGTTTTGATGGCTTCGGTTTAGGTGGCTGGTTGTTTGATGAAAATGGGAAATTAGATTTGTCAATTTGCGCAGCAAATGCTAAATTAACCCCAGATGATTTACCACGTTATGCTTTGGGCTTTGGTAAACCTGATGAAATTAGTCAACTTTCTCGCCAAGGTTACACTATTTTTGATTGTGTCTTACCGACGAGAGACGCCAGACATGGTCGATTTTATATTAGTGACGCTGTAAGTGAAAAAGGTTATCAATTTCTACATATTAATAAAGGCAAATATGAAATGGACAACTTACCAATAGACCCCAATTGCGACTGTCAAACTTGCCAAAATCATAGTCGGGCTTACTTACATCATTTATTTAAAATTGGTGACAGTGCTTTTTATCGGCTAGCAACGATTCATAATTTGAGATTTTATACTCATTGGTGTGAACAGGAACAAAAATAAGAGTTTGGGTTAATGGACATTGAAAATTACGAAAAGTTTCTCCGCCATTTCTTTCCAAGTAACCGCCGCTGTTTCGGCCGCCCAAGGTGAAGATTTTGGTCGTTCAAATTTAACCAACATGAGGAATTGTGGATCATAATAGGGTGCGAAGCCGATAAAACTAGCGATGGTTTCATCTTTGGAGTATTTACCTTGCAAAGGGATTTGAGCAGTGCCAGTTTTACCAGCAATTAAATTAGTACTTTTGTAGATGTACTGAGCTTCACCATATTGAGCGGCTGCTTGCATCATTTGAGAGACCGTTTTGGCGCTGCTAGCTGAGATAACTTGCTCTATAACTTCTGGTTCGGTTTGATAATATTGATTACTACTCTTGTCATAAGCTTGATCAACGATATACAATCTCATCATTTTACCCTCATTAGCAATGGCGCCAACTGCTCTCACTAATTGCAAACTTGATAAACTAATACCTTGCCCAAATGAACGAGTAGCCACTTCTACTGGTCCCCATACTTCTGGAAAATTAGGTTTAACGTCATCTTGAACTTCCAAATTTAATGGTTGTCCAAGGCCAAACTTTTTGAGATAATTTTTAAAACGGTCGGTGCCTAAGAGGTCGGTAATATAGACCATGGCTGTATTATCTGATTTTTCTAATGCTTGGGTCATAGTGATTTGAGGATAATAAACATTATTCCAAGTTCTAATAGTAGCGTCAGCGACTTTTCTGGGACCTTGGCATTTTTGACACTTAGTATCTGGGCTAATCACTTGAGAATCAATGCCGGCAGCAACTGTTAAAATTTTAAAAGTAGAGCCTGGTTCAAATAAATCAGTGGCCGCTGGATTTTTATATAAATTGGCGTCAAAAAGTGGGTATTGATCAGGATTGTAGGTAGGACTAGTGGCTAAAGCTAGAATTTTACCGGTTTTAGGATCGGTAATAATGATTTCTCCTCGGCTAGCACCATATTTTTCCATGCCTTGATTTAAAGCATCCTCAGCTAAAATTTGTAAATCACGCCTAATGGTTAAATAAATGTCTCGACCGTCAAGATTTTGTTGCAATAAACCACTATTTAAATGAATCGGGTTCTTGTAGACATCAACGTCAAGGAGCGCTTGACTGGTTTTACCCTCCAACTCTTTGTTTAGTCCACCCTCAATGCCATAATGTCCAGAGCTACCGTCTTTGCTGAGAAAACCAATTGTGTGAGCTGCCATGCTCGCTTCTGGATAAAACCTAACTAGTTCTGCTTCAAAAACTAAACCGCTTAAATTCAAGGCGTCAATCTTTTCTTTGGTTTTTTGGCTGATTTTTTGTGCTAAAACCACAATACCTTGAGTGTTTTTTTTCTCTGACATTTGCTGGGCAAATAGAGTGGCTGATTTGAGTGTAGGAGCGGCTTGAGAATCATCAAGGATGAGGGGTTGTAATTGATAATAAAGCCATTCAGGGGTGTCTACTTGGCTGGCAGTAGCATAGAGACGATAAATGCGGTGATTACCAACTAACAAATAATTGTCTTGGGTGTAAATCTTGCCTCTTTCACCGCTAAAATTCAGTAATTGCTGATGTTGTTTTTGCGATAAAGCTTGATAATGTTGACCTTTAATAATTTGTAAATAATAGTAGCGAGCGAAAAGCAGCATAAAAGCCAAAATACTAATAAAGCCAATAAAAGCCTCTCTTTTCGGACAAAGGAGACAAATAGACTGTGGTTTCGTTTGACAATAATTAAGTCGCTTTTGTCTTGACATGCCATTAAGGTAAATTAGCTAAAATTGGAGCGATAATCACTTCTCTTTTATCAATGTCGACATAATCTTGACCATCAGCTTGTAAAGACAAATTGTTGATGGCTTGTTGCGCGGTGATTTTATCTTCTAAAATACTAATATTTTGTTGAAGCTGATAGTTTTCGGCTTGAATTTTTTTGACTTTCAGACTGGCAGTGATGGTAGTATTACTAGAGAAAACTACAAAAATAGCTTGAGCAACTAAGCCTAAAACAATCAGAAAGCATAAATTGTAAACTATTTTTTTCATATAATTTTTTCTAAGACGCGCATTTTCGCTGAGCGTGAGCGATGATTTTCTAGTTCTTGACTATCTGGCACAAATGGTTTCTTGGTGAGTAAATGAGCGGTTTGAGCTTGGACTTGTTGCTTAAAAAAATGTTTGACTGGTCGGTCTTCACCATCATGGAAGGCAATTACTACGAGTCGTCCATTAATCTGTAAAGCATTGAAAGCAGCAGGTAAAGCACGAGTGAGATTATTAAGTTCATCATTAACCACTATTCTCAGGGCTTGAAAAACTTTGGTTGCAGGGTGAATTTTTGATTTACCTTTTTTGACTCGAGCGATTAATTGGGTAAGTTCCTGCGAATTGAGAAAAGCATTAGGTCCTTGTTTTTGGCGATAATTGACAATGGCTTTGGCGATTTTACGAGCTTCTAATTCGCCGCCTAAATTGAAAAAAGTCTCAGATAATTGTTTTTCGCTTAAAACTAATAATAAGTCTCTGGCAGTGACGGCTAAACTTTGATCTAATCTCATATCTAAGGGGCCGTTTTCGTAAACGCTTAAACCTTTAGCGCCTGACATCAATTGATCGCTGCTAGTGCCTAAATCGAAGATGATGCCGGCAAAAGGTGAGACAGAGGGTAAAAAGTCTAAAGTGGGCAAATGCTTGCTTAAATTGGCGAAGTTTTGGTGATAAAGATAAAGTGAGTTTTGGGCGATTTCAGTTTGGAAAGTTTGACAAGCTTGCTCATAGGTTGTTTGATCATATTCATAAGCGACAACTTTGCCGCCTTTTTCGATAATTGCTCGGCTGTGACCGCCAGCACCAAAGGTGGTATCAAGATACCATGCTCCTGATTTGACGTTTAAAAAATCTAGAGCAGATTGAAGGAAAACGGTTTGATGTGTACTCATAGGTCGATTTTTTCACTACTAATTTCTACTGTTTGGGCCAAATTGTCAAAGAGCTGGTGGTAGCGCTCAGCATCCCAGATTTCGATCCGAGTGAGCGAGCCAACCACGACTACTTGTTTTTTCAATTGGGCGTACTTTTGCAAGTCGGGAGAGATGGTAATTCTTCCCTGTGCATCAGGTTTTTGTTCCTGAGCATGACTGGCTAAGTGGCGGATAATTGCCCGGTGGTCCGCCTTGTAGTATGAAAGTTCGGTGAGTTTAGCCACTTCGCTTTCAAACTGCTTCTGAGCAAAAACAAAGATGCATCCGTCTAGACCGGCGGTGAGGACCCAATCAGACTGCTGCTGTCGGAAGGATTTAGGAAGACTGAGTCTGCCTTTGCTTTCTAGAGTGTGGTAATAAGTGCCGACATACATATTTGTTTTTGTTATAGTGATATATTACCACTTTTTACCACGATTGTCAATCGTGAGAATTGAAGATAGTTGAAGAAAAGGCGAAAAAAGAGAAAAATGGTTTGAAAATAAAAAAACCCGAGAGGGGATCTCGGTGGAAAATAATCAAATTGCTTGATTGTTGAGTAAATTAAAATAAGCTAAAAAGTCAATAACTAAAGCTATGATTAATTTTTACTTTAGTTAGTTTTTCATTCACATTTTTTAAAAACAAATAAGTATTCATGAGCGATTAGTAAAAAATTATGTTTAATACTATTTGTTCTCCAAAAACCAGTTGCTTGACAATTATGCTGTTGTTTGATAATTATTTCTTTAAGTTTAAAACCAACTTTTTGAAATATTTTCATGACTTCAAAACTCATGGGCTGCATAAAGCCTTTTTGACGAGTGTCACCCATTAAAATAGCACAGAATTTGTCATTTTTTAAAACTCTGTAACTTTCTTGAGCAACTTTATGCATGACTTGCAGAAAATCATTAATCTTGAGATGAGATAAATCACCATCGATGTTCTCGCTGTACTTGATGATATTGGCATAAGGGGGATGAGTGACAATTAAGTCAATGCTATTACTTTCTATGAAGTCTAATTTGGTAGCATCACCCAAATGACATTCGACTTTACTAGATGAATGATATTCAAAATCTATTGCCTGATGGCAAAGTTTAATAGCTTGTGGGTTGATGTCAACGCCGACAATGTGACGATTTAATAATTTTGCTTCGACTAAAGTGGTGCCTCCGCCGGCAAATTGGTCCAATATCGTGTCTCCTTCTTTTGAGTAGCGTAAAATGATATTTCTGGGGATATATGGTGACCAATTGCCGCGATATTTTGAATTATGCGTTGCCCAATTGCCCCTGTCTGGAAATGACCAATGAGTAGTCATCTGAAGCTCGAAATTGTTTGGTTGAAAATTGTTGGTTTTTTTCATTTTCAAAAATATGTTATTTTATTACTTTATTTAAAACATCATTTTCTAAATCATTAATAGAATATATGTGCTCCATAATATCAAATGTTTCTTCCAAATTATTTTTCGCACTAATCCAACCGTGACCATCGGTAATCCATAAGAATTCAAAACCTTGGATTTGTTTGGATTCTTGGGCAATTTGTTTATAACTACGTGCAGTTTCATTTAACTTCGATCCTCCACCATTATAAAAATTTGCCTCAATACCATAAATGCTCTTGGCGCTTTTAATTACGAAGTCGAATCTTTTAACCGTCTTTCCATGATTAGACATGGCAGAAAGATTTAAATTGAATTGCTGCTCAATTTGTTTAATTTGCATTTCTTTAAAGTACGTCTCATCTTTAACATAACCTGATTTTACAATATATTTTTCTACTAAATCTTCCATTAAATGCCCACCGCGATTTTTTCGTCCATTTGTATCTAACCCCACCTCAACTCCAGTAACGTAGTCAATGAGATTGTTAATTAAATGATTTTGCATTAAATTGAAAAGTCCTGTTTTACTCATAAATGTTATGTAATTTTCAATTGAATAATTAGGTTGTTTAAAGTTATATATAAAATTTTTGTTTTCTTCATGAATGTGTATTTCATATGCTCTGACCGCTAATAAAATTGGAATACATTTGATAACTTCTGGATATTGATTGAGAAGATTTTTAAAATCAATTTCAATATTCTTAGAACCGATAAGTGAATTAAGAATGTTTAATTCTATTTTTAATTGACTAATGTGCTGATAAACCTTATTAAAATCGACATAATATTTATAATCTGCGATACTTATTTTAAATTTTGACAACCATTCATCAAAATCTCTCTTTGGCATATTTTTCATAATTTTGTTGAATTTCTAATAATTACTAATAATAAGTTCATTAATATTTCCCCTACTATTACCATTACAATTTATCATTCTTTTTGCTAATACTCTTTTAATTATAAAAGGGTCATATATATTGTCAAAAAAATTGTCACCACTATTGGTGTTTTTAGGATCAGAATTGCTAATGACGATTTTAGCTCCCTTTGCAGATATTTTATGAACAAAGTTTCCAAGAGTAATTTGTTTATTGTCATCAAAAATATTTTCATTGTAAGCCGTAAATGAGGCAGTGCGGTTGAGTGGTCGGTACGGCGGATCAATATAAACAAAAGTATTCTTATTAATATAGTCAAAGCATTGACTGTAATCACCGCAAATTATTTCAACTTTTTGCATTAACTTATTAATGGTCCTTAAATTTGCTGAATCGCAGATGGGAGGTTTTTTATATGAACCAATTGGCACATTAAATAAACCTTTTTTATTAACACGATATAAGCCGTTAAAACATGTTTTGTTTAGAAAAATAAAAATTGAAGCTCTTTCTACCTGATCTCCGCCATCAATAATTAATTGATTATATTTGGTTCTAAAAGACAAATATATATTTTTTCTTTCTTGGTCGCTACTATTCCAATATTTTTCTTGATATTTTTGTAGTATTTTAATAACATTTTCCACATTTTGCTGTATTTGCACATATGTATTAATTAGTTCTTTATTAATATCGTTAATAAGAATACTACTTGGATTTTTATTTACTAATATGTCTAGTAAAACTGCCCCACCGCCAACAAATGGCTCACAATAGCGATTGATTTCTTGCGGATATTTTTTTCTTATTTCACCGATTAGCTGGCTTTTCCCGCCTGCCCACTTGATAAATGGCTTCACTGTTCGATATTGCAATTTGCTCTTTCGTTTTATATATTATATTCGTAATTATAACTTATTTTTTGAGCTTTTTTCATGGTAGTTCCTGCAGGGAAAAAGTCGTATTTTCTGGGTTAAAAGAAAAACCTCCAGAATGGAGGAAGACTGGAGGCTCTCTGTCAGCCCCTGATCAAAGATGAGGGCGCACCGAAGCGCGATTAAGCTGAACAAGGGTATTATAACACAAAATTATTTATTCCGCAAGAAGGCAGGCATTTCAAAAGGATCATTTTCGTCTTCAATTGGAGCGGAGTTTTGGGTGGGTTGATAATTATTTGCTTGATTATTAGAGGCAGAATTATTAATTGAAGAATGTTCGATTTGAATTGGTCTGGCGACTGGAATTGGTTCATAAGCTGGTCGAGGACTAAAAGCCACAGCATTGGGATCAGTTGACATTTGTGGCTGAACAAAATTTTCAGGAGCAGAAGAGATATGTTGAGGAGCCGGCGTCTCTTGATTTGGACTGTAGTTTTGGTTACTAGACTGGTATGAAGAAGTGGCTGGCTGATAATTAGAGCTTTGATAATTAGAATTAGGTCTATTGCTAGAATTCAAATTAGTAGAAGGTGAGCTTATTGATGACGAGGTCGTACTACTCGTAATAGGGTTTGTTCTATTAAAGCCATAAGGAGCCCTTGGAGCAGCATTAAAACCCAAATGGCTATCCTCAAAACCAGTCGCGATAACGCTAATTTTAATCCGACCCATCATGTCTTCACGGATAGCATTACCAAATATAATAATAGCTTCAGGATCAGCGCATGATTGAATAACTTGACCGACCTCGCCTATTTCGTGCATACCTAAGTCTGGACCGCCGATAATATTATATAAAATACCTTTGGCACCGTCAACTGACAATTCTAATAAGGGCGAAGAGATAGCTGAGCGAGCAGCTAAAACGGCTCGATTTTCACCTTCTGCTTCTCCAATGCCCATCATTGCCGTGCCCGAATCGGACATAATTTTTTCAACGTCTTTAAAATCAACGTTGACCAAACCAGGCATAGTAATTAGATCTGATATACCTTGAACTCCCTGTCCTAAAACATTATCGGCTAATTTGAACGCTTCTATTAAAGTCATTTTTTTATCAACTACATCGATTAAGCGTTGGTTTGGAACAACGATTAAAGCATCAACATAATCACGTAAGTTTTCAATACCCTCTTCAGCGATGCGACAACGTTGGGCTCCTTCGAAATTAAAAGGTTTAGTGACAACTGCCACCGTAAGCGCTCCTGCCTCTTTGGCAATTTGAGCCACTATCGGTGAAGCTCCCGTACCTGTGCCACCCCCCATACCAGCAGTAATAAAAACCATCTCTGTATCATACATGGCTTCCTTGAGTTTTTCTCTGGATTCTTCAGCAGCAGCTTGACCTACCTCTGGATTGGCACCAGCGCCCAGTCCTCTAGTGTAATTATTGCCAATTTGAATTTTTGTTTCGGCAAGTGAATTAATCAAGGCTTGGGCGTCAGTATTAATACTAATAAACTCGACTCCGCTGATTTGTTTAGAACTAATCATGGAATTAATAGCATTGCCTCCGCCGCCGCCTACGCCGATGACTTTAATTTTTGCTGATACATTATTGATTGGTTTAATTTGCGCCATAATTATCTCTCTTTAAATCTAGATCTTAATTACTCTTAATATATCACAAAATGGTAAAAATTTCTAGTGACAATTTATTGACTAGGGCATGAATTTTTTAAATGATTTACTAATCTTAGAAAAAAAATTGTCAAAAACTGGCTGTTTGCTTGAATTTTTATCTGTTTGAGTGGATTGGGGAAGCTGTTCTTTTAAGCCATAATGCAATAAGCCGATGGCGGTGGCATAAATCGGATCATCTATGTGTCTAATTACTCCTTGAATGCCTTTGGGAATACCAATGCGAGCTTGCATACCAAGAGTTCGACTCACAATCTCCATTAGACCAACAGTTTTAGCTCCGCCACCAACAATAACAGCGCCTGCACCCAATTTGCCAATTAATTTTTGTTTGCGCAATTCTTCATATATGAGGCTAAAAATTTCTTTTTCTCTGGGCATAATAACGGAGCGAATGAGAGTGTTTTTGGAAATAGTACTGGGTTTAATGTGTGGATCATAAGCTTGCAGATTTAAGATATCTGCTTGTTTAAGACGACGGCGATAGTCTTCTCTTGATTCGTCTGGTCTTTGGGGAGTTACTTCATTATCTTCTCCGCTGAGAGCAATTTTAATTTTTTCGGCATTATCAATACCAATTTTTACGTAAGCATTAATATCTTGAGTAATATAACGAGCTCCAACTGGAACCACTCCACTATAGGTAATAGCACCATCAACATAGGCGCAAAAGTTAGTAGTATCAGAGCCTATATCAATACAAATTACTCCAGCGTCTTTTTCTGCTTCGTCTAAGACAACTTCGCTGGCAGCATAACCACTAAAAACAAAGTTGTCTTTAACTAAATCAATGTCGCGAAGGGCTTTTTCTAGATTGAGCAAGGCAGAACTACTACAAGTAATTAGATGAATGTCTGTTTCTAATTTAATTCCTACCATACTGGTGGGGTCTTTGATGCCTTCTTGATCATCAACGGTATAAAAACGAGGAGTAAGATTGAGAACTTCCCGATCAGCAGGTAAATTAAAAGCTCTAGCAGCTTCAATAGCTCTGTCTATATCACTTTCTGTAACATTATTACTATCACGTACCACTACTGCTCCTTTAGAATTAATAGATGAAACATGCTGACCACTAATATTAAGATAAGCACTACTAATATTCAAGCCGCATATTTTTTCAGCCATCGCTACTGAATTCTCGATGGTCTCAATAGCTTCTTCCAAATTAATGATGGTAGAGCGCCTTATACCTTTAGAGGGAACATTACCCATACCAACAATTATTAATTCACTTGAATTTAAATCCCGCGTAGCAATCAAAGTCAAACAGTGACTAGAGCCAAGATCAATAGCTGTAATAATATTTTTAGCTGAATGAGTTTTTTGATTCATATGTTGTATATATAATACTTTTTGACAAAAAAAGCAAGTGGTAATTTACTTTTTTGATGGTTGTCATTATATCATGAAGTAACATATTTTTAAAATGAGATTGAGTTATTGTATAAGTTCACTACTTTTGGGAATGAGACAACATAATTTTCCTTGATTTTTATTTAATTTTCCCCGCCATCTAAAATAACTACTTTTACTAATTTTATAGGCATCACAAGCACTCCTCCAGCCATATCTTTTGCCATGATTTAATACTTGCAACCTAAACCTTGCTGGGTCAGATTTTTCAAAATGCAAGCTATTTGATAAAGTCTTCATCACTCTATTGTATCTTTGTGGTGGAAAAGTTTGAATGATGTTTCTAATTCTATATGTATTTACTGTCATACTTATTGGGTCCTTTATTCCCAAATGTATGTGAACCTATTCAGTTATTATTAATGAGTTGTTTTACTCCCCCACCTTATTCAACCGATTATCACTGGCAAAAATATAGTAGTTAAAACTTGTGCGGTGATTGGTTTGATGAATGGGAAAGAAAAAAGATAAATTGTGGTCAATAGTGGTCGCTTCCATTTGATCTAAATCAGTGATTTTTAATTTCTGGGGACCGGAGAAAGTATGATTATCTTTGGAGGCGCGAAAATCTGTGGTGGGGATAAGGAAAGTAAAATGGGTTTCGGTGAAGGGAGAAGTGCGGAGGGCTTGAGTAAACGACTTATTGATAGTGGAGATAATGTATTCTAGAGCATAATTGTAACTACCAGTAGTTTTAGGAAAGAAACCTTTGACTTCTATGTAACTTTGCGTCTCACTGATTGATTGAATATTCCAATAAAGATTAGATGGTTTGACATTTTTATCAACTTTGGGGTTAGAAAAGACAGGTGGGATATATTGATAGATATTAGTAAAGGTAGAGACATTGCCGGCTATATCAATGGAGCAAACATATAAAGGATTAGCACCACCGGAAATAGTTAAACGTAAATTATCACCGCTACTGATACTGGTGCCGCCACTACAGTCACTCCCTAGCGTATTTAAATCCCAAGCATAGGCAATTCTTGAGAGACTAGTTTCATTATCTTCACTTAAGACAATAATGTCTTGCTTATCTCCTTGCCAGCCAGTAATGGCTGGAGTGACAGTTAAGTTAGGAGCAAAGATATCGACTCTATTGATGGGAGAAGGGCAAATTTGATCATTACCAGTCTTGTCAAAGATAGTGACGGGGCAAGTGTCACCATGCAGGGGACCAGTGGAACAAGAAAGACTAGCTGAGGCAGTGGCTAAGCCACTACCGCCTGCATCAGTGGAACTAGTTAAAGTAAAAGTCTCTCCCCCACTGACTTTCCATGGACTCTCAGCTGGGGACCAGCTGCCACAAGTGGGTGAGGTTTTGTCAATAATTATTTTACCTGTATAGATACTATTGGTTTCTTCTGGAGTCGTACTATTGCTGGTGGCAGTAAATTCAATACTGCTATATTCGCCTTCAGTTAAGTCATTGTAGTTCCATGATAATTGCCAAGTCATGTTTTCACTCACAGGGACATTAATGCTTCGACTAATGCCACCAAGGCTAGCTGAAACCTCTACACTAGTGGCGTCGCCATCTTCGGGATAGTCAATGGTGCCGATAATGTTGAAATTTGGAGAAGATTTGGTGGGAGTGATGTCTGCGTCGTCATTACTGATGTTGAGACTAAAGCTACTGATTTCATAACGAACAATGACGATGCCGGAACCGCCGTCACCTCCATAAAGCCCGCTAACTGAACCTCCTCCTCCTCCGCCTCCACTATTAGGTAAACCATTCTCTCCTATATTTGATTTTCCACCGTCACCTCCACCACCAATTCCTCCTAAACCACTATTTGTATGATAACCAGCACCACCACCACCACCGAACCAGCCATTTTCACCTAGATTATCACCAAATAAATTTCCAAAATATCTTCCTTCACCTCCATTAAAACTAATTGCTGAAGCACCTGCCCCACCACCAGCACCTGAATCTCTGCCGGATGAAGCAGATCCAGCGTTTCCTTGTTCTGTTACCCCATTACCCCCGTTTCGATTTCCATTAATATCACCTCTACCTCCTCCTCCAGATCCACCATCATATCCTACACCAACGTTTGAACCATACATTCCGCCTCCGCCTCCGCCATAAGCAATATGAGAATCAAAAAAAGAATTTGTACCGCTTCCTTGGACTGAAGTGTTATAAGTTGGGGAAACACCTCCTGAACCTACATATAAATTAATAACTGAATTAGTATAATTCAAATTTTGTTTGAATAATACACCTCCAGCTCCGCCGCCAGGACCAGAAGTCGAACTAAGGGCAGCTCTTCTTCCGGCAGCTCCTCCTCCTACAATTAAAACATCAACTTCTAAATCTTGATTAACTACAAATGTATGATTGCCAACTGTCTTAAAAGCGTGGACACGATAAGTTTTACCGCCAATTTCGATTTCATAGACTTCATCACCGCCAGTGGCTTCTTGGGCGAATGTATGATTACTAAATATGAAAGAAAATGAAAAAATAATTATTACTAAAATACTAATAAAGTGAGGAAGGCGAAATTTTTTTTTAATTGATTTCATAAAAATATTGACTGCAAACTTATGACTTATTTTAACATGAAAAAAATATTATTACAATTCGATAAATTGAATTCTTTTGAAAGACTAGTTACTTTTTATTTTAATCACTGGCAGTCGGAAACGCAAATCGACGATTTGACCATGGTCTAAACTTTGCCAATTATCTTCTAAAAAGGTCATTTTTTGAAGATTTTCATCTAAATTAAATAAGTCAAGAATATAAGTGGCTTTAGAGGTGACGATCTCCAAATGATTAAGAGCAATAAAATTCACCGTTTGCCAGTTTTGGCGCTGATCAGTTGTAAAATAATCTAATTGCATAAATTTCTGATGTAGTACTGGGTCTAATTGATATTGAGTTAGAGCTTGATTAGTGGCTTGATGATGAGATTTGATAATGAGAACATTATCGTCTGGCGGTATAAAACTATATTCTCCAAATTGATCAAAGCCCATTATTAAGTTATTAGGCGTTACTAGTTGATAGACTGGTGGTGAAAAAATAAAATTTATTTTAAGAGTATGTGGCAGTAATTTAACGTAGCTAAATGATTGAAAATTTAAACTTGGCTGGAATAAACTATTAAGTCGATGGTAATAATTGTAGAATAACATTGGCTTGTCAATAAATTCATTAGTAGCAATAATAAGTGATTGAGTGCAGGGCAAACTATGATTGATGGTACAACTAACTTTTCTGACTAAAAAATATTGATTAAAAAATAAGATTAAGCCAGTAATAAGTAGAATTGTCAACAAAAACCACCAGAGAGCTTGGCGAAATTGGATCAAAAATGGCGATGGTTGCGGCTGGCGCATAGACCGCAATTATATCATTTTTTAGACTTAAGTGCCACCTGATTCCGTTTTTGACTGGCTTGAGTGAGTAGAGCAAAAATCTTTTCATTGGCTCTTTGATTGTAAGAAAAGGGTGATAAATTATCTCGAATAGTTTTTGTTTGACTTGACAAATGATTGATTTTTTCTAACAAGAGACTAGGAACAAGTTGGTCTTGATTGAGAACCATGGCGGCTTCTTTTTTAACTAAGGCCTGAGCATTGAGTAGTTGTTCTTGATAATTAGCAAAAGGCAAGGGAATATAGAGAGTTGGAACTTGAAAGGCAGTTAACTCGGCGACAGTATTGGCTCCAGCGCGACTAATAGCTAAATGTAGTCGTGGCAAAAAATATGCTAACTCTGTCGCGGACAAGAATTCTCTGGGATAATAATTAGCTGGCGACAAACCATGTGAGCGAAGAAATTCTTTGACTGTGGCTAAAGGTTGATATTTAGAGCTGGCTCGTCCAACTTGATGAATAATGATAAAATCTTCAATTAATTGACTGAGAATAAGCAAGAAGTTTTGGAGCCTTGTGAGCCACCAGCTAAATAGATGATGGGGAGTGTACTTAAAGACTTAAACCATGAGGGAGGTTTTTTAGGGTCATGAAATAATTCTTGACGAAGGGGATTGCCAGTAAAAACTGATTTGCGAGCGAATAATGTTTTGGTGTCTATAAAAGAGAGGGCGATATAATCAGCAAAAGCGCTAATGAAACGATTAGCTCTGCCTAAAACTCGAGTTTGTTCGTGAGTGACAAGGGGAAGCTTGAGTTTTTTGGCTCCTAAAGCAAAGGGAACGGCTAGATAACCACCAAAGCTTAAAACGTGAGTAATTTGTTCTGTTTGTAAAATCTTTTTAGCTTGATAGCAACTGCGCAAAAATGAGAGTGGGTTAAAGCGATGACTTTTTTCACCATTAAATGAAATAAATTTAAGCTCTCTTTTTTCGATTTCTTCTTTTTCCCATGAAGGTTGGAGATTGGCTAATTGAGCAAATTCGCGACCAGCGAAAACAATTTCTATTTCAGGGTGCTTATTTTGACAATAATCAATAAAAGACAAAGCGGGAGTTAAGTGTCCGCCAGTAATAAGAAGCTTAAACATATTTTCTCCTTTTGATTAAATAAGTTTCTGGTTTTCTAGTCATGCTATAAATAACACCAACCAAAAAAAGTGAAATAACTAAAGAGGAACTGCCGGCGGAAAAAAAGGGCAAGGTGATGCCGGTAAAGGGAATGAGACCAGAAATTCCTCCCAAATTAATGAAGGCTTGCGACATAAAAAGCATGAAAATACCATAGCCGACCATTTTTTCTGATAAATTAAGATTGGCTAATTGGACGATGCGCCAAATCAATGCTAAAAAGAAAATGTAAATTATAAAAATGATACTAACTCCTATAAAGCCGATTTCTTCAGCCACAATGGAAAAAATTGAATCACTACTGACTTCTGGCACATAAGCAAATTTCTGTCTTGATTCACCGATGCCTTTACCCATTAATTCTCCGCGACCAATCGCAATGAGCAATTGATTGATATGATAACCTTTGCCTTGAGGGTCGGCTTGAGGATTAATAAAAGTGGCAAACCGTTCACGACGATAGGGTGAAAAAACAATCATCAAAAAAATTAAAGCCAAACCGCCTAGCGAAAGATAAGTAATTTTTTTTAGAGGGGCACCAGATAAAATATAAAGCGAAAAACTAATCGCAATAATTACTAATAATGAACCAAGATCTTTTTGCATCATTGAAAGGAGGATGATGGGAAATAAATAAGTGAGAAAAATTAAATAATTTTTGGTTTTGGATAATAAATAGGAGAAAAAAACTATGAGGCAAAACTTAACTATTTCTGCCACTTGAATAGAGACATTAAATAGGTAAATCCATCTGCGAGCACCATTAATAACGACATTGCCTCTGAGCACTTCACCAAAGCCAGGAAAAAAACAAAGTAAAAAGCTGACAATAGCTAAAACATAAAATAGATAGGGGAACTTCAAGTAAATTTTAGGATCAATTAAAGTGGCAATAAACATAGCAATCAAACCGACACCAAAGCCAAGTGCTTGATTTCTGACCAAAAAAAATGGAGTTCCATCTCTTTTAAATGATTCTAAGGCGCTGCTTTCAAAAACAAAAAAAAGCCCGAGGAGACATAAAATAATGGTGGTGGCGATTAGAAGTGTTTTTTCTAATTTAAGCATGGTCGATAACTATAATAATGTAATCCAGATGCCGAATAATGAAAAAATAATTTGCATCAACCAGAAGCGTTGGACAATTTTCGGCTCTTCCCAACCCTTTTTTTGCAAATAAAGATGAAAGGGGGCTACGGGTAATAATTTTTTTTTCAAGATTTTTTTGCTCAATAATTGCAAGAAGGAGCTAGTAATTTCAAGGACAAAAATAAAGCCAATGATGATGAGAGCAATGGGCTTACCTAATAAAAGCCCTATGACGGCAAAAGTAGCGCCAAAAGAAAGAGCGCCAACGTCACCTAGAAAAATGCGAGCAGGAAAAACATTAAAATAGACAAAACTAATTAGACTGCCAATAAATAGCGCGATAAAGATCGCTAATGGTCCATCTAAAATAGAAAAAGAAATAATCCATAGTCCTAAAAGCGAAAGTAGGAGAGAGCCGCCTGCTAGGCCATCTAAGCCGTCAGTGATATTGACCGCATTGGCGAATGCTACAATAACCAAAGTAGCAAAGGGAATATATAACCAACCAAGATTAAAAGTGCCTAGAAAAGGAATATTAAGAATGCTAATTTCTAGTGAAAAAAATAAAGTACAAGCGATAATTAGAGCTAAGATAATTTGAATAGTGAGTTTTTGGGGCATTTTCAGACCAAAAAAACCAGTTTTTTTAAAACCAAAAAATTTCTTGATATCATCGTATAAACCTAAAACTCCAAATGATAAAAAAGTAAATAAAATGACATATATTTCTGCGGATTGATTTTGATGATTGTAGGTTAACTCAATTTCTAATAAATTTAAGAGTGGAAAAGCTAAAACATATAATAAACTGACTAAAAAAATAACTAAAATGCCTCCACCGACTGGGGTGCCGGCTTTATGACCATGAAAACGATCAAAAATAGGAGTAGGCCGACCAAAAGCATCAATAGTTTTTTGTTTGGCGCGTTTAAAATTAATTCGGTATAAAAAATTAATAAAAGGAACACTTAAAACGATAGAAAGTGAAAGTGATAAGAATAAAAATCCAAATGGTAAGACTGCTTGCATATTGTTCTTTTTAATTAAATATTTATTTAAGTCGCTTTATTTTAGCACCTAATTGGCATAAACGATAATCCAATTTTTCATAACCTCTATCAATTTGTTCGACATTTTCTAGAGTTGTTTGACCGCTGCCTGATAAAGCAGCTAAGATAAGAGTGGCACCTGCTCTCAAATCGTGAATGTGGAAATTTCCACCTTGAAATTGAGTGGGACCAAAAATTTTAAGCGCGTGACACGCGTCTGCGGCGTCATCAGCTAAATTAAAATTGTAGACTTTTTCTGGATTGTCGACTGGTGGCTGGAATATTTCTAATTTGGCGCCCATGACCGAGAGAGCTTGAGCATATTGAAAACGAGACTGCATGACAGTCTCGTGAATAGTGCTGACACCGTGACAATGAGCAATCAAGGTCGCCCAAAGTGGCTGCCAGTCAGTCATAAACCCTGGGTGAATGGTGGTAGTAATATCGGTAGCTTGGAGTGGTTGATAATAAAAAAAGCGAATACCAAAATCACCCACTTGATAACCAGCCCCAATTTCTGAAAGTTTTTGTAAAAAAGCGGTAAGGTCTCCCTCTCTGGCATTTTCGACCACGATATCGCCTTTGGTAGCAATAGCAGCGCAAGCATAAGAAACAACTTCATTACGATCGGGCATAATTTTGTGAATTGCCCCATGAAGTTTATTAGTACCAATAATTTCAAAAACTCTTGGTTTAATTTGCTTAATATGGGCGCCCATTTCATTGAGGAAATTAATTAAATCAATCACTTCTGGCTCAATAGCAGCGTTTTCTAAAATAGTAACGCCCTCGGCTAAAGCGGCTGCCAAAAGTAAAGTTTCGGTGCCAGTATGAGTGTTTTTAGCAAAATGGTAATTAGTCCCTTGAAACTTACCATGTGGTAAAGAGGCATGAATTTGATTGTCTTTGATTTCGATTTTGGCTCCTAGGGCTTTAAGGCCGTCAAAATGCCGTTCGAGTGGTCTTTTACCAATTTTATCTCCTCCTGGAGCGGGGACTATGGCTTGACCAAATTTGGCTAATAAAACAGGTAAAAAAATTGTCGAAGCTCTAGAAGACTCGCCTACCTCTGGGTCGAGTCGATGATGAGTGAGCTTCGTGGGATCGAGCCAAAGCATACGCTCTCCCCTTTTTTCGACTTGGCCACCAAGACTTCTAATAATCTGACTAGTTAATTGCACATCAGCAATTTGAGGCAAATTGAGCAATCGCGAAGGAGAATCAGCGAGTAGCGAAGCGATCATAATTTTATATGAGGCATTTTTAGCCCCGCCCACTCTAACACTACCGTGAAGTGGTACTCCACCTTCAATGATTAGTTTTGTCATTTTAATATTATATCATTAGAAAAGGTTAGTTAAATATCAAAATCAAGCTTAGTATGTATTTCTTGAACAAGGCTTGGTCGATCAGTAATCATGAGAGCCCACATACCTTGAGTGCGATAATCACCTTTATTCTCCATTAAAAATGCTGGTTGATTTTCTGGGGCAATATTAAGTTTGTGATTGGAAAATTGAAATTGATGTTGACCACTCAAATAATAACGACCCAAGGCTAAAAATTCGATAAAGGGTATTTGCTGATCGTAATATGTTTGATAAAAATCATATAATTGACCTAAAAAAGTAAAATCATAATTTTTGGCTTGACTAATTAAAGTATTAATCACTTTTTTTAAAGTGGCTTCTAAAACCAACTGTTGGCGAGCGGAGCGAGCATAATCGCTCCCCTCAATCCCCTCAGCGTGACGAGAACGAATAAACTTTAGGGCTTGATCGGCATCCAGATGAGCTAGTCCCTCCTGAAAGCTAATGGTCTCGTAGAGCAGATTAGGATCATGAACTTGAGTAACGTCAACTCCAGACTTGGGATAGCGGTGATCACTGAAACTATTAACGATATTAACTTCGACACCATTAATGAGAGCCAGAAAGTGATGTAAGTCTGCCAAGCTAATCAGAAGAGTGTAGTGAATGGGCAAGGAGAAAGTTTCACGATAGAAATCAGTGGTTAAAGCAAGAGCTTCTTCTGGTTGGGCTAAAAAGTGACGAGCATAAACTGAATTGAGTTTATTTTTTATTTCTGGTAGATAAATATCTCTGGGTAAAGTTAATAAATTAAGCTGACCATTGTCAAGATTAAGACTAGCCAAAATAATAGTGTCAGTCAAAGGATAATCTGCTGGGCGATCTGGCAAAACATCCACGCCTAAAAGTAAAAAATTAATCCGTTGCTGGTCGCTTTTAAGCGGATAATGTTGACTATCTCTATAAAGCTGAAGAATTTCCTGAGCAGAAATGCCAGCAGTTTGGGAAAAAGTCTGAAAACTGGAATATGCTTGCCAAGCAAAAAGAGAGCCGACAATGACTATGCAGCCAAAAAGAAAAACTGACCATTCTAGCCATGACCAAAAAACTGGTTTTTTACATGCCGTCGTCATGATGATAGCCTAATAAATGGAGCAGGCCATGCTCAATATAAAACCAAAGTTGATCATCAACTAATTTTCCCTTTTTGCCCGCTTGTTTGACTGCCTCATTGAAATTAATCATAATGTCACCCAAATGCTTAGGTAAGCCTGAGGGAGTAATAAATTTCTCCTCTTTAAAATCATATTGCGGAAAAGAAAGCACATCAGTAGAACCCTGATGACCAACTTCATTTTCATTGAGTTCTTTGATTTTACGCACACCAACGATATGAATGTCAACGATGACATTATCGACTTGATGTAATTGCAAAAAATTAATGGCTTTTTCTCTTAAAATCTGCCTACTGACATGATAGCGAGAATTAACAAAAAAATTGATAGAAATCATGAGTTTGATTATAACATATACATTTAATAAAAATTGAGTTATAATAATCAGATAATGCAGGAAAATATTAATCTTGGGGCAAGATCTAGTTTTAAAATTGGCGGCAAATGTCAATATTTTTTTGAGGTTCATAATGTGGAAGAATTAGAAGAAGCTTTAGTTTGGGCGGAGGAAAGAAAAATTAAACCGTTAATTTTAGGTGACATGACCAATGTTTTATTACCTGATGAGGAACTAAGAATGGTAATTAAAATGAGTCCACAAGCAAAAATTATCAATAAAAATAATGAAGTAGCTGTTTGGGCTGGAAATAAAATAGCGCAATTTGCTTGGCAAATGATTCAAGAGGGCTATCAAGGATTGGAAGAGTTTACTAGTTTACCAGGGACGGTGGGTGGGGCTGTTTGGAATAATGCGCATTTTGGTAATAAATTTATCAGCGAGGTTTTAAAAGAAGTCAAATATTATAATTGTGAAACCAAAACATATGTGATTAAAAAAAGGAGAGAGCTTAATTTTGCTTATGATAAATCTTGGTTCCAAAATCATAAAGTCATTATTGTAGAAGCCGTTTTCAACTTGAAAAAAACAAATGATCTTGACCTAATAACTCAAAAAGCCTTGGAAATAGCTCAATTTAGAAAAATTTCTCAACCGTATGAATTCCCCAGTGCTGGCTGCTTTTGGCAAAATGTGCCTAATTCAGAGAGTTTGAAAAAGCTCTTCCCACAATTTCAAAAACAAAATATGATTTCTGCTGGTTTTTTAATCGACCAAGCGGGTCTGAAAGGAAAAAAAGTGGGCGAGGCTCAGGTAAGTGAAAAACATGCCAGTTTTATTATTAATCGAGGAAAAGCGACTGCGAATGAAGTGAAAACATTAGCCCAAATGGTGAGAGATGAAGTTAAAAATAAATTTGGAGTTAAATTGCAAACAGAAGTAGTGATAGTGGAATAAGATTTTTAAAAATAATTTTAGAATAGTTTGCTCAACAATCTATTAAATTTGTGAGCAGCAAATCCAAGCAAATAGGGATAAATGATAAATTGAAAGATTATTGATAAAAAGGGTTCTTGTTTGATGGTTTTTATGATGCCTAATTTCGAAAAACTTTGGATAAGTTCATACCAGGTATTAAGATGCAATAGATTGGCAAGTATATTGAGAATAATTGCTACTATTAAGATTAGCCAGCCTAAAATTAATATTTTAATGAATGATTTTGTTTTTTTTCTCATAGTTCATGGTCACTCTAATTTTATTAATTACGATCATTTATTTTTCTTTTTAAATTCTTGACTCAATTCTCTATAAACTTTATTTAGCTCTGTTTTAACTTGGTTGATTCTTGACTCACCAATTAAAGAAATGATATTGAGCGATAGTGGGTAGGGCCATATTTGACCTTCGCTAGCTTTGAGAGTGGCGATAATACAAAAAGCAATATTGATAATGGTGAGAATGGTAGTGAATAATGAAAAGGGGAAGACAAGATGCATATTGCTAAAATTGCTCATAATAAAAGTTGATGAAAATGACAAGATCCATGCTAGAATCAAATAAATTATAAAACTTACTTGCCAATTGAAGGCATTTTGAGCATGTTTTTTTACTTGCGATTTTTTTGTTAAGAGCATTACTAAGAGAGCGAAAATAAATGAGGCAAAAATACCGCCTAAGTGAGTAATAATTGTTAAAGTAAATTCTTCTTGAGTTGGTTTTTGTTTAACTGGTGATGTCATTGTGCCTTTCTAAATCGATAATAATGTAGTTAGATTATTTTTTTAATCGTGATTAATTAATAATTTTCACGGTGTTGCCTTCAACAGTGATAACTTGAGAGTTGCTAATAGGGACTAATGGCAATTCTTGACCATAGCTGGCAATGACTTTTTCTACTGCCTTTTTAAAGGGAAAATTTGTATGATGCGGCAATGGATAAAAATCAACTATCGACAAGGCTTTACTTTCATTTAACTCTGGGGCTTTTTTAATATCATCCAGATCACTCACGTATTTAATATCAGGAGAAACAATCATCGACCCAGCCGACTCGCCAATATAAATTTTTCCATTATTAATTTGCTCCGCTAATACTTGATCAACTCCAGTTCTTTTTAATTCTTGAAGCAAAAAGAAAGTGTTGCCGCCAGTAATATAAATATAATCATTAATTTGTATCTTTTTTAATATCTCCTCCTTGGTTGTTTTTGTGATTTCTAGTTCATCAACTATTAAGCCCAGCTTTTCAAGTGCCTTTTTGCCGGCTCCGACATAAAACTTTACAGATTCTGGAATACTGGCCGTGGGTATAAAAGTGATGCTTTTTCCGCTTAATTTTTCATTGGCAAAGGCAGGAAAAAGTTTGTAGACGGCTGAGAAAGACGAGGTTAAAAATAGTTTTTTCATATTTTTTCTATATTATTTTTCGAATGCTATTAACATATTGATAAGAATTTTTACTTTATATTTTTAAAATTTATTTTGATTTACTTGTTTAATAAAAAATTCTACATTTTTGTTTTTAATGTCATTAATAGACTTAATTTTGAGGTGGCGACGATATTGCCCTCCTCCTTCAAGAATTTTTTTTGAATCAATCATCAAATAGCCATTAATAAACTCAAATGAAACATGATTTTTTCTCACAAAAAGACCACCAAAATCTTGAACGAGGGAAAACATAATCCCCCCATACATAATTTTCTCTTGGGCGTTTGGATGAAATTGAAAAACAGTTAAGCGTAATTCTTGTAATATTTTATATTGGTCGTAATTTAAACTCATCACTGCTGTGAGAAATTTTTCCACTTGCTCATTTTTTGATTGCATTATAATTCTTTTATCTAGCTATTAAATTACTTTTTATTTTATCATGAAATATGCTTGATTTGAACTTAAATGAAATTTACATAGATAGTTTTAAATTAATTTATTTATGGTAATCAAACGAAAAGTATTGGCATTAATAGTTAAACGAATATTAAATGAGTGATTAATTAAATAATAATTTTTGCCGATTCTTCTTATTTGTTCGCTAGCACAAGTATCAATTACTTGATTAATGAAACTTTCGATTTCATCTTGGGCATAATCTGTTTTCATTTTTTGATTGAAGCGTTGATAAACTAAAGGTGTGTAGCAAAGTCGCTTTCGAATTTGTTTGAGGTCAGACATAAATTAAATTACTTAATTTACCACTGCTCAATTCTTTTGACTAGTTCATCGTAAAGCTGTGATTCTGGAACGGTAGTGACTACTTCTCCTTTGACGAAAATTATCCCCATGCCATTACCACCAGCAATGCCAATATCAGCTTCTCTAGCTTCCCCAGGACCATTGACGGCGCAACCCATGACGGCAACTTTAAGTGGCTTTTTGATGGTGGTGAGATATTGCTCAACTTTTTTGGCAATGGGAATCATATTCCATTGTGTACGAGAGCAAGTAGGACAGGAAATTAAAATCGGTTCACGACGCAAGTGTAAATGTTTGAGAATTTCTCTGGCAATAATGACCTCTTCAACATTATCGCCAGTTAATGAGACTCTGATAGTGTTACCAATGCCGTCTAAAAGCAAGCTCCCAATGCCAATACTAGATTTGACTGTACTGCTGAGCTGAGTGCCGGCTTCGGTCACGCCTAAATGTAATGGATAATCGTATTTTTGAGCGAAAAGGCGATAAGCACTCACCATTAAATCGACGTCGCTGGCTTTGAGAGAAACAATAATTTGATCAAAATCTAAATCTTCTAAAATTTTAATGTGTTCGCTAGCGCTTTCAACCATGCCTTCGGCAGTGGGATGGCCACCATGACGAGCTAAAATATCCTTTTGTAAACTGCCAGCATTAACCCCAATGCGAATAGGAACATGATTTTTTTTCGCTTGAGTGACGACCATTTTGACTTTGTCGTGACCACCGATATTGCCTGGATTAAGCCTTAACTTATCAATGCCTTGATTAATAGCTTCTAAAGCGAAGCGATAATTAAAATGAATGTCAGCTACTAAAGGGATATGAATTTGTTTTTTAATAGCCGAAATATTGCGCACACTCTCTAAGTCCAAAAATCCCAGACGAACAAGGTCACAACCGGCTGCTTCTAAAGCTAGAATTTGTTCAACGCAAGCCTTAACATCATGAGCATCGGCCTTAACCATCGACTGAATTGTAATTGGAGCGTCGCCGCCAATATATAATTGACCAACTTTAATTTTTTTAGTTTTTTCCATCATTGCTGTCTTTCTGAAAATTTATAATTTGATGTGCATAGGGTAAATCTATTTTAATAGCAGGAGGGAAAATGCCATAGAGAGTGGGTCCTTTGCCGGTGAAACTGACTCCGAGTGCTCCTGCTTGCAGTAAAATTTGCTGATATTTTTGTAATTGAGGCAATTGTAAGGATGACTGAGTAGCAAAATCATTATGCAAAAATTTGCCAATGGCGAATAAATCTTGTTTTTTTAGAGCTTGAGCTAAATTAGCCAAATCGTGTGGAGCTGACTGATTTTTCACATATTGCTGATAAGCAGTCTTGGTATCAAGTGAAAAAGGCGAATAAATTAGCACGAGCTGACAAGGAGGGAGCGAAGGTAAAACTTCAGTCTCTAAACTGGG
>CAZMIQ010000002.1:0-3545 GCA_964566525.1 uncultured Pseudomonadales bacterium
CTTTTTAAATTATTAAGTTCATTGAGAAATTTTTGATCTGGCTTGGTGATTGGCTTAGTTGCAGGAGTAATATTTTTAGGCTTACTAGGCTGCTTAGGAGGATGAGGCTGGCTTATTTTTTTAATAATAGGCGCCCTTTGAGCACTTTTTGCATTGAAAAGGGTTGATAAATTATTGAATAATGTCATGTTCTCTTTCTAATTAATGTTGAAAGAGAAGAAAGTCGTTTATGCTCGATGAATAATGAGCATCGAATATGAAAATGGTTCCAAATACAAATTGGGCTGGTTATTTTGATATAATATATTCATATTTCTAATAAATAATAAGACTATTAACTTCTCTATATGTTTCAATTATAGCATATTTATTGAAATAAGTCAATCGTATGATTAGGTTCACTACATTTGGAAATAATCTACCAATTCCTAACTTAGTGCCTCGACCGTAAGATCGAGGGAACAGCTTCACAAATAAATGACAAAATAACAAATTACTCTCTTATAACCAAAGATAATGTGTAAAAAAAATTTACCAATCGACCAAATGTCGCTCATATGCTATAATTCCCTCTATGTCTGAATTCGAATTAAATGCCCAAATAAAAATAGCTCTTGATTTACTTGAAAATACCGACAAACACGTCTTCATCACTGGTCGTGCTGGCACTGGCAAATCGACCTTGCTCACTCATTTTCTCACTCAAATCACTCATCAAGATTTTGTTGTGCTCGCGCCCACTGGCGTCGCCGCTCTCAATGTCGGCGGCGAAACCATTCATCACTTTCTACGCATTAAACCCGCTGCCACTACCGAAGAAGTCATTAAAGACGCTAAAAGAGCCAAAAAAGGAAAATTAGCCAAACTCTATCAACATCTCGACACGATTATTATTGATGAAATTTCCATGGTCAGAGCTGACCTATTTGATCATTTAGATATTTTTTTACAAACAGTCAGAAAAAACAAATATCCTTTTGGTGGCGTCAGAATCGTTTGTTTTGGCGATTTATATCAATTACCACCAGTCGTCCAATGGAGCGAAAGAGAGATTTTCTCCCAATATTATCAAAGCCCATATTTTTTTAGCAGTCATGTTTTTAAACGCTTGCAAGAAGAAGAGAATCTAAGTAATTTTGCTTTTATCGAATTAGAAAAAATCTATCGCCAATCCGACCCAACTTTCATTGATTTTCTCAATCAAGTTCGAGATCGGACCATCGATGATCACAACTTAGCCTTAATAAATCAAAAAATTTTACAAACAGATAATTTAGACGACATTGATAGTAATTATATTATCTTAACTGTCACTAAAGCTAAAGCTCAAGCCATTAATTTAGCTCGCTTAAACAATTTATCTGGTAAAAAATATTCATTTACAGCTGACTATTACGGCAATTTCAATCAATCAAGCGCTCCTAATGACGAAAAACTAATTTTAAAAAAAGGCGCTCGAGTGATGATGCTCAATAATGATAGTGGCGGCGAATGGGTTAATGGTAGCATGGGCGAGATCAGCGACATCGATTACAAAAATGAAACTATCTGGGTCAAATTAGACCATGGCAATGAAATAGAAGTAAAAAAACACTCATGGGAAGCCTCTTCCAGCGTTTTTGACCCAGTTAAACAAACTATCACCAGACAAACCATTGGCAGTTTTACTCAATTTCCCATTAAACTAGCTTGGGCTATCACTATTCATAAAGCTCAAGGTAGAACTTTCGATAAATTAATTATTGATTTAGAAAAAAATGCCTTTGCAGCTGGTCAAACATATTTCGCTTTTAGTCGTGGCACTTCTCTTAATAACATATATTTAATCAGACCATTAAAAAAATCAGATATTAGGTTAGACTATCAAATTGTCTCATTTTTAACCAGTTTGCAATATCAATTAGCGGCAATCAATAATCAAAGTGACAGCTTTCAAGCCTTAATTGAAAAAGCTATTAATGAAAAATGTGATTTATCCATGGTTTATCTGAAAGGAAAAAATATTAAATCAGAAAGGATCATCACTCCGCTCAAAATTTCTAAAATGGAATTTAAAGGCATTGAGTTTTTAGGTTTATGCGCCTTTTGTCACCAAAGACAAGCCGAAAGAAACTTTGCACTCAAAAGAATCATTAATTTAAAATTAATTAATCATCAATAAAAATTTTTTCAATAAACTTTTTGATTTATAAAGCCCAAAACTTAGTAGCGCCGCTAAACCAAATACTATAATCGCACTTAGAAGTTCACCTTTTAATAATCGATCACCAAAATACACTGAAGCAAAAGTCATGGGGATTGAAGCCACAATCATTACAAAAATAAAATTTTTAGTCGTAATCGTCGTAGTATAGGCCAAATAAGGAATATAACTATTACTTAAAATTGGAAAAAGATAAAGAATAAAAATCGCCAAATTAGGATCTTGATTTTGAATATATTTCATCATTTTTTTAATTGGTTTCCAGCCAAATAATTTACTCATATCCCCAAACTGATATTTTCGCAAAATTATAAATATTAATAAATTGGCCAAACTATAACTAACAGTAATGATCAAAGTGCCCCACCAAGGCCCATAAGTTATTCCAGCTGTTATTTGCAAAATCACCGCCGGAAAAATTGGCATCAAACTTTGTAAAAATTGTAAAATAAATAAAATCACTGCCCCTGTATAACCAAAAGAACGCAAATAAAGCACTAAAGCCTGATGGTCGTCGGCTTTCAGAATCTCAAATATTTCTGGCGCTATTTTAGCCACAGCCGGAATAAAAATAATTAAAAACAACGCTCCCACAACAAAAGTCGCCAACAAAATCACTTTTTTAATTGACATTTAAGTATTTTACCATAGATACAAGCTTTTTAAACCACAAATATATGATAAAATAGACAATATGGACAAAAAAATAATTAATCATTTACCAGCTCCAGCTTTATTATCAACTCAAATTTTAAACTTCCCCAAATGGTGGTACACTAGTGGTTTAATCTGGATCATTCACCGTGCTTTCGAGTGGTGGAGAAATCAAAGACGTGCCCTTAATATCAAAGTCTGGATCCAATATTTATGGGTTCCAATGTTTGGCGTCAATGATCGCATTGATCGCCTAATTAGCCTCATGGTCAGAATTGGACAAATAATCTTCAGAAGTTTTGCTTTAATTTGGTACTTACTCCTTGCCTTTAGTGCCATTATTTTATGGATTTTTCTACCAGTATTAATCATCATCTTAATCATAGGACAATTGATATGAGCGACACCAATCAATCTCACGCTAACAATTTTTATTGGGGATTAGAAATTTCTCAACCCGCCCTAATGTCTTATCAAAAAAGACTTAAGGATGACCAAATTTTTCATCGCCTAACATTTATTCTTGCCATCATCGGTTTAATTTCTCTCTTATTTTATTTAATCTTTAATGCTGGTCTTGCCGATCACCTCTATTTTTTCTTTCATCACTCAATTTTTTTATTATTTTTTTATTTTACTTTATTAATTGATTTATTTTTACTTAAACGCTGGATTACCCAAGCTTTAA
>CAZMIQ010000002.1:3555-26479 GCA_964566525.1 uncultured Pseudomonadales bacterium
TATCATTCTTGTTTACTTCGTGATTTTCGATTTTTAATTTTATTGGAATGTAATCCTAATTTATGTTGTTAAAGAGGATTAGCAAGTTATTGATTGCTTCAATGCCAATAAAATTAAAAATCTTCTAACTCAAGCTGTCAAACATCAAACTCAAAATATCGAAATCTCTCCAGCCTTTGAAGATAAATTCTGGGGTATCATGACTTTTTGTTGGCAAAGAAAACAAGTTAAAGCACCCAATCAACCACTCACTCTACTTGATTTTTTCTATGAATATGTTTCCAGTCCTTATTTTACTGATTTAGCCCAAAGACTCAATGTTGACCTTAAATCTTTACGTGAAAGCTTGAATCGCCAATTAGAAAATTTAAATCAGCCTTCGAGCAATCAACAACCACAATTTCTCAAATCACTTGATCAGCATTTAATTAAATCATTCGAAGAAGCTTTCCAAGCAGCCTTAAAAAATAATTTAAACGAAGTCGACTTAATTACCATTGCCGAATATATTTATAAAAATTCACCCTTATTACAAGAAATATTTTTTGCTTTCGACGTTGACCAAGAAGAATTCTATGGTTGTTTACGCTGGATAAAAATTAATCGCCGTTTGCAAACCCAAATGAATAATTATCATCAATCAGCCCGCTTTAAAGTCACTGGCGACATGAATTCAGCCTACACTGCTACTTCTACCCCAATCTTAAATGAATTTTCTCAAGATCTCACCATTGCCGCCCAAAAAGAAGACCTGCCTCTATGTGTAGGTAGAGAACAAGAATTAAATAATATTTTGCAAGCCTTCAAAAGCGGTCAAAATGGCTTAATTTTAGTCGGTCCACCACAAGTCGGCAAAAAAACCATCATTGAAGGTTTGGCTCAATTAATGGTCGAAGAAAAAGTACCCGCCCAATTACAAGACAAGCGCTTAGTTGCTTTAGACATGACCAAATTACTAGGTGACACCAACAGTCAAGAATCACAAAAAAGACTCGTATTTTTATTAAAAGAAGTTAAAAAATCTGGCAATATCGTTTTATTTATTGATAATATCAATGCCATTCTCCGTGAAGACACCGCAGTGGGACAAACAGATCAATTGGGTTTTGATTTTGTCAAAATTCTTACTGAAGCCATTATTAGCAAACAAATCCAATTTATCACTACCTGCGACGACCAAATTTATAATCGTTATTTAGAAAAACAACCCCTAGGTCAAAATTTATTAAAAATTGTTATCGAAGAGCCAGACATTAAGTCCAGCATTATGATGCTCCAAACTAAAACTATGGCTCTAGAGAATAAACATCAAGTTAGATTTTCATATGATTGTCTACACACTGCTGTTACCGCCTCAAAAAGATACTTAAATGAACGCTATTTACCCCAAAAAGCCATTGAGATCATCCAATTAGCCGCCGTAGTTGCCCAAGAAAGATGCCAACAAAACCATAATCAAATCTGTGTTTGTGGTATTGATGATGCGCTGGCTGTTATTAGTCAATTAACAAAAATTCCTCTACAAAAAGTTACTTCAAAAGAAAGCGAAGTGCTCATTAATTTGGAAGAAAAACTCCATCAACAAGTTATTGGTCAAAATGAAGCCGTCAACGCCGTCGCTAATGCTCTCAGACGTGCTCGCACCAATTTACAAAATGATAATAAACCCCTAGCTAGTTTTTTATTTTTAGGCCCCACTGGTGTTGGCAAAACTGAACTCAGTAAAACCGTCGCTAAAACATATTTTGGTGACGAAAATGCCATGATTCGCCTCGACATGAGCGAATATCAATTGCCAAGTGATGTTGTTAAAATGATTGGTGACCCTCATGGCGCAGTTGGTTATCTCACTGAAGCCGTCCATAAAAAGCCATATAGTCTAATTCTATTTGACGAAATTGAGAAAGCTCATCGCGATATCCTCAATTTATTTTTGCAATTATTAGACGACGGACGCTTAACTAATGGTCAAGGTCAAACTATTAATTTTTCCAATACTATTATCATTACCACTTCCAATGCTGGAGCTAATTATATTCATCAGGCAGTTGGACAAGGAGAAAGTAATGACAATATTAAAAAGAAATTACTGAATGAATTATTATTTGAACATTTCAAACCCGAATTCATTAATCGTTTTGATGATGTCATTGTCTTTCGTTCCTTACAACTCAGTGAAGTCGCCCAAATCGTCCAAATTTCTCTTGCACAAATTAAAAACAATTTGCAAAAAAAAGGTATCTTTTTAGAAATTGGACCTACTGCTATCAATAAATTAGCCGCTGCCAGTTATGATCCACAATATGGAGCCAGACCATTAAAAAGATTTATTAAAGATAAAATTGAAAGCCAAATTGCCATTCATATTTTAGAAAATAAATTAAAAAGACGTGATAAAATTATTATCAATGATGAGCTCAAACTCGAAATTATCAAAGCTATAGACTTATAAAAAAAAGAGCTAATGGCTCTTTTTTTTGCTTTATATAATTATTTTTGCTTTACCGCAATTTTAATTTTCTTTGGCTGACTAGCAGGCGACTTACTAAAAGTAATAGTCATGACTCCATTCTTCAAATCAGCCTGAGGTTCAGCTTGATGATCAATTTCACCTGGTAACGCTACGCGATAAGAAAATGACTCACTCGCTTTTTGATAATACTTACGCTTAGCATCTTTTTCTTCACGTTTTTGTTGCCCTTGAATCCAAACATAGCCATCTTGATAGGTTATATCGATATTATCCGCCTCAATACCTGGCAATGAAGCCTCAATGATAATATGTTTTTCATCCTCTGACACTGCCAAACCAGAATGATTATTACTCGGCAGCAACCAATCATCATTGTCTTTAAACAAATCTAGATTGGGAAATGATAAAAAATTTTTTGGAATAATGTTTACAGACATTTTTTCCTTTCTAATAACTTATACTACTTATTATTAGTTATCGTCAAAGACTAAATGATTATTAAACATCGATATTATAACTCCAAAAAATAGTTTTTGTCAAGTGCCTACATTTTTACCCTAATTAGCGTTATAATACTCATATATGTATTATTATATCAAAACCTTTGGCTGTCAAATCAATAAAAATGAAAGCGAACGACAAGCAGCTTTTTATGAACAAAATGGCTTAAAAGAAACAGATGATTGGCAAAAAGCGACAAAAATTTTCATCAACACCTGCAGCGTTCGTAAAGCGGCCGATGATCGAGTTTACGCTCTCTTAAATAAAATTCAACTTTATTATCAAAATAAAAACGACAAGCCAGAGATAATTTTATCTGGTTGTATGACTAGATACGGCGACAAATTATTAAATAAATATCCCATTCTCACCAAAATTCAACCACCATCCACCATTAGTTTTGATTTGCCCACCAAAAGAAAAGACCAAACTCAAGCTTTTGTCCAAATATCCACTGGTTGTAATTCATTTTGCACCTATTGTGTCGTCCCTTATGCCAGAGGGCGAGAAAAATCAAGAAGCATGGACGACATTATGAAAGAAATAAATCAAGCCATTGCTCACGGCTATCAAGAAATCACCCTTTTAGGTCAAAATGTCAATTCTTGGGGTTTAGAAAAAGTTAGCATCGGCACGCGTAAAGAAAACTTTGCTCATATACCAAGTAATGCTAGTCAATATCACGATTATCAAGGCACACCTCCATTTGTAAAACTCTTGCAAGAAATCAGTAAACTTGAACAGGTAAAAAAAATTCGTTTTTTAACTTCAAACCCATGGGATTTTCACGAAGAACTCATTGCTGAAATTGGACAAAATAAAAAAATTGATCGTTTTTTACATTTGCCCGTCCAATCAGGTAGTAATGGCGTCTTAAAAAGGATGAATCGTGGCTACACCAGAGAAAAATATTTAGAAATTATCAAAAAATTAAAACAAGTTGATTCCAATATTCAAATTGGCACTGATATTATTGTTGGTTTTGCCAATGAGACCGAAGAAGAGTTTTTAGAAACTGTCGATTTAGTGCGACAAGCAAATTTTATCGTTGCTTTTGTGGCTATTTATTCTGTTCGTACTGGCACCGTTGCTGCCAAAATTTATCAAGACGAGATTCCTTTTGCTGAAAAAAAGCGCCGTTTTGAAATTTTGGATAAAATGATTAATAAAGACCAGCTGGCAAATCGACCAAAAATTGTCTAATCATGAATAATATCTACTCTATTATTGGCCCAACAGCTAGTGGCAAATCTGCCTTAGCTCAAAAAATAGTCAAACATTTACTCAAAAAAAACCAAAAGATTATTTTAGTTTCACTTGATTCTAAACAAATTTATCAAGCCTTGCCAATTCTAAGTGGGGCTGATTTATCACTTTGGCATGATTTTAAAAATCAAATTACCATTTACAATTTAGCCGATAAAAGTATTACCGACGAATGGTCCTTGGGTTTATTAGTCGCTCAAATGCAAGAAATTTTAGCTCACCTAACCAATCAACAAACCATTATCCTAGTCGGCGGCACCTTACTCTATCACCAAAAAATTCTTCATCAAAATAACTTAACTCAAATTCCACCTAATGATAATCTGAGATTAGTCGCAGAAAATATGACCTTAATCGAATTACAAAACTGGCTCAAAAGAATCTCCCCCTCAACTTGGAAAAAGCTTAATCACAGCGACAATCACAATCCACGTCGCCTAATTCGCAAAATTGAAATTGAAGTCGCAAAATGTTTGAATCCAACAAATTACCAAAATAATCTTCAGCTAGACTATCAGCAACAATTTTTTCTAACTAATTATGAACAATCTGATTTATTCAATAATATCCGTACTAGAGTTGAAACTAGATGGAAACAAGGAGCCATTAATGAAGTCGAGCAAATTATTCAATCCCACCCAGAAATAATAAATGATCAGTGTTTTTTAGAAAAAATGCCTCTTGGTTTTATTGAAATAAAAAATTATTTACTCAAAGAACTAACTACCGAAGCAGCCATCAAACAATGGCAAATCAAGGAGATTCAATATGCCAAAAGACAAATAGTTTTTTTAAAAAAACTATTGGCTGACCACCCCCACTTGATCGATCAAAGGAAATTCTTCTCTAATTAATTGCCAATACTTTTCACTCACTTTAGCTGAATAGACAGAATTATTTGATTTTTCCATTCCGCCACACAAGCGCCTCTCATAAGCGCGAACTAAACTCACAAAATCGCGCCCAATACGATTAAATTCCAACCGGTTTTTATCAGGATTAAGACTAAAATTCTGATGAACCTTGATAAAATTAGCATAAGTTTTAGCCTGATTTTTTTTCAATAAATCATAGGTTTGTTGTGATTTTGTTTTTGACATGCCGACTATTATAACATTAGATTTTAAGTTTTAATTTTCAAAAAAACACCATTTATAAACATATGTTCCCAAAAAATCGCTCACTTTTTAACCTAAACAAAATTTCATCAAAATTAAGCACCGCAAAAATCAAACCAATGTTCAAAAACAAAAAATGACGGTTATAATATAGAAAACACAAAAGCAGAAAGAAATATGAAATTATCAGTCATCATGCCTGTTTATAATGAGGAAAAAACAATCATTAGAGTTTTAGATAAATTATTAGCTCGTCCAGAAATTGAAGAAGTCATTGTCGTTAATGATGGATCTACTGATAGAAGTGAAGTGCTCATTAATCGTATTATTCATCACAAGCTTAAATATTATGCTAAAACCAATGGCGGAAAAGGCTCAGCTATCAGATACGGTTTAGAAAAAGTTACTGGTGACTATGTTTTAATTCAAGACGCCGATCTCGAATACGATCCCGACGACATTCCTGCTCTAATTGACCCTATTATAAAAAAACAAGTCGCTGTTGTTTATGGCTCAAGATTTTTAGGTCCCCATTCCAATTTACTTTTTTGGCATCGCGTTGGTAATGCTTTCCTTAATTTTGTCGTCAACATTATGTATAACACCACTTTATCAGACATGGAAACTTGCTACAAACTCATCCCCACCTCTTTATTTAAAAGTCTAAATATCGAAGCTAATAAATTCGATTTAGAGCCAGAAATTACTTGCAAAATTCTCAGAAAAAAAATCAAAATCTTCGAAGTTCCTATTTCCTATGTCGGTCGAGATTTTAGTGAAGGTAAAAAAATCACTTGGAAGGATGGTTTTTCTGCTCTTTGGACCATTTTTATTTGTCGATTTTAACTTTCCACATCTATTTTTATTATTTTTCAGTGATTTCTAAATTTTCCTCTTGTCCTTTTTGATAAATTTGATAAGCCAGAATATGCTTATCATAATAAATATTCTTAATTAAAGAATAAGAATCAGGAATTTTTGCCAAATTAGAATTTTCGAAAATCTTGGCCACAATATAATCAGGCTCAAACTCATTAATCGGATCATATTGATATAAATCTTGATTAAAACCACTAATATTTCTAACAAATAATCGCTGTCCAATTTGAAAACCATCACTAATTACAAATTGCGGCACTTCATCAAATCGCCTAATTTCATAATCAAAAATATTTTCTTCATTTAATAAAAGAGGGTAAAAAAACAAATACTCAGTGTCTTCAATTAAAATTTTACTTTCATGAGCTTCAGCATTAATCCACTCGGCAACCTCTTTTTCTGCTTCATTCCGATAAGTATGTTCAGCATAAGGAGATAATTTATAATACAAGAAAATAAAAGGTATTAAAATTGACAAAGTCGCCATCACTACTAAAGAATTTTTATATTTTTTCATTGGTAAATTCTCTAAAACATAAAACAAACCTAGAGCTGCCGCCGTTTGCCAAAAAGGAGTCATCATAACTCCTCGCTGAAAATTAGGAAAATCATCAATCGTCAAAAAGGCTGGTGCACTACTTAAACCTAATAAAAAAAGTAAAAATAACGGCAAAGCACCATTAATTTTAAGTTTTTTAGCAAAAAATAATACCCCTAATACCGCCAAAAAGCCTAAATATTCTAGCCAAGTCACAGCTCCAATATATGGCGTAAAATATCTTTGTGGTGGAGCAGTAGCAAACATAATGACACTTGGTGAAAAAAAACTAATTAATTGCTGACTTAATAAATATGCATTCACAGTTATTTTATTAAAAAACACTCTCGTTAACCAAATTGGCACCTGTGCTTGACCAGCATAATTTATACTATGTGCCATTATCAATTCACTTAAATCACTATTAATCACTTTAGTTTCATCATAACGACCACGCGCATAAGGAGTATTCAAAAAATACAAAAAAGGCATCAAAAAATAAATTATCAAAGGTAAAATTAAAAACCAAGATTTCCATGATTTTTTTTGACTCTGACTATAAACATATAAAAAAATCCCAATACCTAGTGGAAAAATTAATAAGCGCGAACTAAAATAAGTCAGATAACACCAAATCATGAGCAAATAAACCAAACATAACCATAAAACCAAATAAACTTTATTTTTGAACTGCCAATTTTTATTATTAAAAAACCACCTTAAACCTTCATAATAAATATAACCAAAGACCATCATTGTCAAAATATCAATTAACATCGTAGATGACGCTCTCGTCATAACAATATTCCAAGGAGAAATCGCATAAAGTAAAGCTGCCAATATCACCACTCCTTCTTTTCCAGTCAAACGATATAGCCAAATCGACACCAAAACTAAAATTAAAAGGGAAAAAGTCACAGTCGTCATTCTAAAACCGAATTGATTATGACCAAAAATTCTCAATATTAAAGCACCATAATAGGAATGACTAGCAGACACATTTTCACCCCAGAAATCAACCGTTAGAGGCCATTTCTGACCATAGATATTAGTTCCATTTTCATTCAATAAAAAAGCATTATAAAAAAACCACCCCTCGTCACGATGCATTCCTCGTGGGACTGAATTCAAATGATACATTCTTAACCAGCTAGCTAAAACAAAAATCACCGCTAATATTAAAATAAATTTTCTTTTACGTTTTAAAACAGTTAAAAAATTAAACATATTCAACAATTATACTATAAAATTGGCAAGAATGATATAGTCTAAGCTATTCCTTTTTTAAGACTTTTATGCTATGATACTCACAATATGACTTTAAGTAAACAAAATAAAAAATTCTATTTATGGAAATTTATTAATTTATTTTTTACTCGAGCATATTTAGTTGCTGCTTTACTAATTTTACAATTTTTGATCATTTTTAATCTATCACTTGATTTTTTTAGATACTCTATCCAACTATATGTTGTAGCTTTACTTTTTAGTTTAGCCGTTGTTATTTATCTTACCAGCACTAAAGAAAACCCAGCCTACAAATTAGCTTGGACCATCTTTATTTTCATTATTCCACCTGCTGGTGCTTTAATTTATCTATTTTGCGGTTTCCGTCAACAACCAAGAAAAAAAGCTCTCAAAATTGATAAAATTTACACTCAAACCAATGCTTTATTAATTCAAAATTCTCAAACTTGGCAAGCTTTAAAAAATTATCAAAATACCAATTATATTAATTTACAACATTTTTCTTATTTACTTGGTTTTGCTAATGCTCCAATTTACAATCATACCCAAACCCAATACCTACCGTCAGGCGAAAGTTTTTTTCAAACACTTAAAAAAGAACTCCTGCAAGCAGAAAAATTTATTTTTATGGAATATTTTATTATCGAACAAGGCGCCATGTGGAATCAAATTCTTACGATTTTGCAAACAAAAGTCAAAGAAGGAGTAGAGGTCAGATTATTATATGATGATATGGGCTGTTTACTCACTTTACCCACCAATTATGCCAAAAAACTCAATCGCCTAGGTATTAAAACCCTGGTTTTCAATCGCTTTAAACCTTTACTTGAAGTCCATATGAACAATCGAGATCACCGAAAAATTACCGTCATTGACGGCAAAGTAGGTTTCGTCGGTGGCATAAACTTAGCGGATGAATATATCAATATTAATTCTCAATTCGGTCATTGGAAAGATGCTGCTATTTGCCTTAAAGGCGAAGCTGTCTGGTCGCTCACGGTGATGTTTTTACAGTTTTGGAATATGAACCAAAAAACTCTCGAAAACTTCGAAAAATACAAGCATCATTCATCTCTAATTTTAAAAAATGATGGTTTTGTCCAGCCATTTAGTGACACTCCTCAAGACGATGAATTAGTTTCTAAAAATGTATATTTAAATTTAATCAATAAAGCTAAAAAATATATTTATATTACCACCCCATATTTAATTATTGACCACGAATTAGTTACCGCTCTCACTTTAGCCGCCAAAAATGGAGTCAGAGTTAAAATCATACTCCCAGCCATCCCCGATAAATGGTATGTCCAATATTTATCACAATCTTTTTATATTAGTTTACTTGAGGCGGGAGTTCAAATTTACGAGTACCTTCCAGGATTTATTCATTCTAAAACTTTTTTAGTTGATAATGAGTTAGGAGTAGTAGGCACCATTAATCTAGATTATCGCAGTCTATACTTGCACTTCGAATGTGGTGTCCTCATTTATGGTTCACGAGCTCTCAAACAAATGAATCGCGATTGGTCGAAAACACTTGATCAATGCCGACTAATCGACATCAAAAAAGTCACCGAAGTTAAACTCACCACCAGAGTCATTAGGGGTCTACTCAGAGTTATTGCTCCTCTCATGTAATCCAATTTAATGAAATGTCCGATTAATCACTTCCTTTTGTTGGGTAGGGGACAAACGATGAAAATTGACCGCATAACCAGACACCCTAATCGTTAACTGCGGATATTTTTCTGGATGCGCCATCGCTTCTTCCAACAGTTCTTTTTGAAAAATATTCACATTTAAATGATGACCACCTTTAGAAAAATACCCATGTAATAAACTCACTAAATTCTCAATTTGCGTATTCTGCTCGTCACCCAAACTATGAGGAGTAATCGAAAAAGTATTAGAAATTCCATCTTGAGCACAAGAATATTTTAACTTCGCCACTGAATTTAATGACGCCAAGGCTCCAGTCTTATCTCTACCATGCATTGGATTAGCCCCAGGAGCGAAAGGCTCACCTGCCTTTCTACCATCAGGAGTAGCACCAGTTTTTTTACCATAAACTACATTCGAAGTAATAGTTAAAATCGATAAAGTTACTTTAGCTTCTCGATATATTTTTTCTTCACTCAACAAATGATAAAAGTTTTCCACTATTTCCGCTGCCATTAAATCAACTCGATCATCATCATTGCCAAAAGTTGGGAACTCGCCTTTAATTAAAAATTCTTCACTCAAACCATCTTGATTTCTTTTCACTTTTACTTGCGCATATTTAATTGCCGACAAAGAATCAGCCATCACTGACAGACCAGCGGCTCCAAAAGCCATTAATCTTTCTACTTTGCTATCTAGCAATGCCATCAATGACCGCTCATAATAATATTTATCATGCATATAATGAATCACATTCATTGTTTGGGCATATTGATGAGCCAAAAATTTTAATGTTGTTTTCAAATTATCACTTACTTCATCATAATTTAAAATTTCACCTTTTAGCTGCGGAATATTTGGCACCACTAATTCACCAGAGAACTCATCTCGACCTCCATTTATCGCTAATAACAAAGCTTTCACTAAATTACATCGTGCCCCAAAATATTGAATTTGCTTGCCCTGTGCCAAACAAGACACACAACAAGAAATACCATAATCATCCCCCCCGAAATCTCTCATTAAATCATCGTTTTCATACTGAATTGAAGAGGTATCAAGAGAAACTTTCGCCGCAAATTTTTTGAAATTATTTGGCAAATTTTTACTCCATAAAACAGTCAAATTTGGCTCCGGAGCCGAACCCAAATTATATAAAGTCTGCAAAAAGCGATAGTCTGTTTTTGTTACTTTATGCTGCCCATCAGACCATGATCCACCTAAAACAATTGTCACCCAAGTCGGATCCCCAGCAAAAAGTTGATCATATTCATTCATGCGCAAATGCCTCACTAATCGTAACTTAATGACAAAATCGTCAATTAATTCTTGCGCTTGGCTTTCATTTATTAATCCAGCCATTAAATCATTTTCAAGGTAAATATCAAAAAAATTACTGACATTCCCGAAGCTCATCGCCGCTCCATCTTGTTCTTTTACTCCCGCCAAATAGCCATAATATGTCCATTGAATCGCTTCTCGCGCATTTTTTGCCGGCAAACTAATATCGTCCCCATAACTTAAAGCCATTTGCTTCATCGCTTGCAAAGCTTTAATTTGATCACTAATTTCCTCCCGTAATTGAATCAAATCATTATCTAAATTCTCTTCTAAATTTTGCAAGTCTTGCTTTTTATCTTCAATTAAAGCCTCCAAGCCATATAAAGCTACTCGCCGATAATCCCCAATAATTCTACCTCGCGCATAATTGTCAGGCAAACCAGTCAAAACTCCAGTCCGACGCAATGTCCGCATCGTCCTTGTGTAAACATCATAAACACCATCATTATGAGTCTTACGATATTTGGTAAAAATCTCTTTAATTCTCGGATCTAATTTTAATTCTCTTTCACTTAAGGCTTTTTCGACTGTTCTTATTCCTCCAAAAGGCTTCAAAGCTCTCTTCAAAGGTTCAGTCGTTTGAATCCCTTTAATAATTTCCAAACTTCGATCAATATACCCTGGAGGAAAAGCATCGATTTGAGAAATAATATGTTCTTCTACTTTCAACACTCCACCTGCCGCTTGTTCATTTTTTAATAATGTCTCTACTTGCGACCAAATATTTCTGGTTCTCTCAGTTGGTCCTTGTAAAAAAGACGCATCTCCATCATAAAATTTCATTTTCTCTTTAATGAACTTTTTAACTTGCTCAGCGGTGATTTTTGTCATCTTAACCTTTCTTCAATGCTTGACGCAAAGCTAAACCAATTTTCGTCAATTGTGCTGAAATTACCAATTGATTTTGCGGGAAACGACTCTCTTTCTGTAAATTATCAATCTGAGGAATTAAATCACTAATAAAATCACTTAAATGACCATCGCTAATTGTTGTCTTACTTTTTCTTTTCAATAACTCATTCTGCTGCTTTTCAGCATACAAATTATAATAAGTTACCTTTTCCCGCTCCAGTTCTAATTGCCAATTATCTTTAATCGCCTTTATATAATACTTTTGGGCAAAAATCGCTATTGGCGCAAAAATAATTAGAGATAAAACTGCTCCATAATGCACTTCACTAAACTCAGAAGTAAAAAAATAAATAAAAATTAAATTTAAACCCAAAGTTAATAAATTAATGAATAAATTATTAGCCAAAACATGAAAAAAATAATAAACAAAAATTAACGGTAACACCCAACTCCCAAATCCACCAGTATTGCCAACCATCAATAATACCGCCATCCCTACTAAAGCAATTTGAATACTATCTTTCAAACTAGACCAAGTTGTAACCTCATCAGTTTTATAACTTACTTTCTGTTTTCTTTTCGCTCTCAAAAAAAAGACAAAAGCAATTACTAAAATAAAAAAAATTTGTAAAGTATAATTACGAATTTGTGCTAAACTCAAAACTAACCATGGGCCTACAATAGTTAAGATCGCAATTAATACTTGCCCAATAATAATCATAACTGTATTATAATCATTTTTTACTATTTAGCAACAGGCAATTTTAACCAATCAGTTAAATAATTTGGGGAACGCCAACTAGCAAGCGGTTGCCAAAAATTACTTTTGTCCGCCGTTGTCCCTAAATAAACCATATTTTTACCATATTTTTGATTAATTTTATCCAACGAAGTTAAAAGCTTGACTTGACTCTGATTGTCATTAGTAAACAAACTCGTCTGCAATTCCTTAATCTTGACATTTTGCTGACAAATTATCCCCAATCTCTGGAATTGATAATGACCTGTGTATATCTTACACAAAATTTTATCTGCTAAAGGCAAAATATCCAACTCACTATTACTTGGTAAAGGTAAACGCTCATGCCAATAAGCATGATAACGTTCCACTGGCTCTTTATAATAACTCGTCGCCAAATGCACCCCAATCATTTGCGTTACTTGCTGTTTTTGTCTTAATTTTTGACAAGCTTGCTGCACAAATTGTGCCAAAATACCACGGAGGACATTATAATCACTAATTACTTGACCAAAACTACGCGAAACTTGCAAGCTATGTGACTGATGAGCAATATCTTCATCAGCCACAATACCTTTTAATTCTAAATAAGTTCTTACCCCTCCTTTACCTAATAACTGTTTAATAAAAACTTGATTTTGACCCAAAAAATCAGCCACTGTCAAAATTTTCGCTTGATTTAATTTTCTTACACTCGCTGGTCCCAAACCCCAAATTTCTTGCAATGGCAAATCAGCAAAAAGCAAAAAATTGCTTTCTTCATCTCCGCTCAAAGCTAAAACTCCATTTTGATTTTTTTTAGCTAATTCAGCCGCTAATTTGGCTAAAGTTTTAGTTTGACTTAAGCCAATCGATACCGGCAAACCCAACTCTTGCTTCACTTTCATTCTCCAATCAATCAACTTTTCTTCCCAAAGTGCTTGATTTTGAGTTTTCAGTTTTATAAAACACTCATCAATCGAATAGACTTGATACTCGAAAAAGCTTTGACCCACATAATTCATGAGTCTATTAGATAATTCTTGATATAAATCATAGTTGCTTGAAAAAACATTTATCTTATTTTTTTTAATTATTTTCTTAATTTGAAAATAGGGGACACCCATTTTCACACCTAATAACTTCGCTTCGCTACTTCTAGCCACCACGCAACCATCATTACTCGACAAAACCACTATTGGTTGATTTTTCAAATCAGGTCTAAATAAGCGCTCACACGAAGCATAAAAATTATCTACATCTACTAACGCAAACATTTGACTACTCCCACCACTACTCCCCAAATTTCATCTTCATTTCGACCACCTTTAGCTTTTATTAAACAAAACTCACCTTCTCTAATTACAATTAGCAGATCATTCTTTCTTACTTTCGCGCTTTTATCCACCACTAAAATATCTTTAACATAAAGACCTAAGTCACGAAAGTTGTCACTTTCTAAGCGCCAAAAAAAAGTAGTTAAAGGATTTTTAATTAATAATTTATCCAAACTTAAGTCTGATTTAAAAGTCGAATAACTAAAAAAAGACATTCTTCATTTAAAAACTTGCTTGATATAAGGTGTCGCGGTTAACTATAATTTCTTCTTGATTATCATTAACATCAATTAAGTGTTTGGTGTCGCGTAAACCACCCTGCTGCCAAATTTTCAACTGATAATTTTCAGTATTAGCATATGGAACAGTATATTCCAAATCAATCTTCGCATTATTCTTAGGATTTAATTTGAAAAAACCATCAATTACCGTAAAACCATTTTCCTCATAAACAACCGGTTCACCCAAATAACCTTTAGCAGATACCAATTTACTTCCCAGAGGCAAATATATTCTATTCCAATCATTATTCACTGAATTCAAACACAACAAACCTCTTTCCAAATTACAATCATCACCAGCCTGAGAATTTGTATAATTAATAACCACTCTTTTTTCCAATAAACCATTGTCTGGTGTTAAAATAGTTTGTTCTACGCTATAATCAATAAATAAATTAGATTTAGCTCCACCCAAATTAGCATCAACTATGGCCAAAAAATCACTTCCGTCAGTCGGCGGCAACATTCTACCGGCAATATTAATTTTTTCCGCTGCTAATTGCATTTCTTCATCTAAGAAATAAACTTGTAAATGCCTCCCTTGAATATTATTCAACATTAATTGAAATAAAGCTGGAAATTGCTCTTTACTAGCCCCATATGTTTTTTCCAATAAAGCCTTCATCATCGGACCTAAAATTCCTTTTCTATCTTCTCGAATATATGGAGTAGGTCGAGTAATAATTTCCGATAAAGCAATCACTATTTGAGGTGCATTATATTTTTTATCAGCCTCAGTGCTAAATTCACCATAACCTTCCACTTTAATTGGACCTAATAAATCAATCAAATCGGTCAAAACTCGAGTATCAAGTGCAATAATGCCATCAATATCTTGCGGCTCACCCTTTACTTCTTTATAATTTTCTAAAAATACATCCATCGAATTTTTAAAATCAGGATCAATATTCATATCACGTAAATGCCAATATTTCTCCGTCGTTAAATATTTACCCAATTCTTTAGGAATAGCTATTTTCTTATTAAATTTCTTATCTAATTCATAAATATCATCGCTTTTTTCTGGAGTAACCTTACCGTCTTCGATAAAAATTATCGAATAGGCGGTTAAAAATCCACCCGTTGGCCGCAGTTCATTATTATTTTGGAATAAAACCAAATACTTCTTGCGACTATCAAGACCACCACCCATCATCTCAGGCAACTTATCAATCACTGGCCGGTATTCAGCAAAAGTATTAATTGCTAAATCAATCCCAGACTGGACTTTCACAATTTCACTCGCCACCGGCTGTTCAATCAATTCCGCTTTATTTAATCTTTGTAAAACGAATTTCGCCCCAAATAAATCACCCACTTTTTCTGGATAATTTTTAGCTTCAATCTTATTAATATGAGTTTGAATTGCTTCCAAATCAGTCATCACTACATCAAGTTGTGGACCTACCACCGACAAGGTATCAAGTAATTTTTTTACTCTATCTTCAGCTGTCCCTCCTGCCTCTTCTTCTTCACTTTTGGCCTCGAAACCCAACATATCAGCATAAGGCTCGATAATATCAATGACTTTATTGCCTAATTCCAAACCAATCTCAGCGGCCGCTATTAATTCAAATCCATCTTGATAATACTGCTTATAACCTAATAAATTTAAAGGCGATTCTAAAGTTGAATAAGCCGCTTTCGTTTTTTCAAAACTTGCTTGAGTTTGAGCAATTTTTTCTTTGGTGGCTGGTAAATTTTGAGTCTTAAAAAGATCATAAGCTTCTTTAGCTAAATAAGCTGTCTCCATCGCTTGCAACTGAAATGCTTGCACTACCTTTTTCGAACTATTAGCTACAACTGCTAAAGCAGAAACAGCAATCACAATTAAACTAAAAAAAACAAGAAGCAACCACGACCACCAAGGCATTCTTTTTTTCTTCTTTAATTTTTGACGACTTAATTTTATTTCAGACATTCGCGCATTATACTATTTTTTTCTCAAAAAAGCAATTCATTAAATTAAACATCTTCTTTTATCTCCCGCAACTGATTGAAAAGATCATTCACCGCCTTTTTCATCTCATAAAGACTAATTTTTTCTTCTAACTTTGGATACAAATTTGTTTGTTGATTTTTAATTTTCACTAAGCAATTTTTCAAATGAAATACCGCCGACTCATATTCACCAATCAAAGTATAAAAAAGACTTAAATAATAACGGTAAACATAATTATCATCATAATAAACCGCTAATTGAAAAGATTTCACTAAATTGTGCAAATGGTTTTGATCAATTTTTTGTCGGCGTAAAAAATCATAAAATCCATAAAGATGCCAAGCTTTTTCCTGATTATCAGCAATTTTATGCAAATCTAATAAACCCAAATCACTAATATATTTTTCTGCCACTTGCTGATTATTAATCACTGCTACACTCGCTACTTCCTCATTAACAAATTTGGTTGGCTCTTTTTGCTCCAATTTACTAAAAACTTGATTTTGCAAATAAACAATTTTTTCCGCTCTTTTTTGATTAAAAACAGAAGGCAAATTACTAATCATATATTTCTCTTCATCTTTTTTTCCAACTTTAATAATTCGTCCAGATAATATGACTTCAACTTACTGTCATTAATGTGATTAATCGCTTTTCGAGTCAAATCAAATAATTGCATGGCTATATTTGTTTGCTCCTTTTTCAATAATTGTTTTATCATATTTAATAATAGCGTCGGAGATTGGACAATTTCCTGATTTAAAACAAAATCAATAATATTTTGCACATAATTAACTTTATCATTTTGTAATAAAGCAATAATATAAAGAGTATAAAAATTCTCCGTAAAACTAATTTTCTGTGATACAATCAGTAAATTGCTATTAATTCTCTGTCGTGCTCGTATTTGAGACAAAGCTTTTTCCAATAATTCCAAAGCTTGATAAAAATCTCCAAACTTCACTCTCACCAAAGCTAATAAATAATTATAAAAATAATTATTTTCTAATACTAAGCATAATGAAAACATATCGCTAGCTGCTCGATACTTATGTTCTAAAATAAAATCCAAACCCTCATCCATTAAATTTAAAGCGTGTTCAGTTTGGTCAGTTTCAGCAATCGGAGCATTAAAATAATTATGATAATAATCTAATTTATAAGCTTTTTCTACCCTAGTCACTAAATCTTCAACTCTAAATCCAGGCGGCACCAATAAAATTGGTGGCGGCAATAATTTTTCTGACTTTTTTTCATTTTCTGCCACTTCATCTAAAGTCATGCCATTACCAGATATTGATTGTCTTAAACTACTATCAGTTTTTGATAAAACCATATAAATATCTAATTAATTTATTAATTTAATTTACTTATTCGCACTCCAATTTTTCTTCAAAACTTTATCTAAAATACCTCTAGCTTTATTAAAACCTTGACTTGTGGTATTCATTTCCGTCTCCATAGGTACTGACGCAGCTTGGTCATTCACTAAATTCTGCTGCTTATCACTCTGATCTTCGATCATATTTTCAGTCATAGCTTCAGGATTTACTTCCGCCGCTAAATTATCATTAATTTTTGGCGGCATCATTTCACCCACACTTTTATTATCTTCAACTACTGGCATTGATTCAAATTCTTTTTTATCTTCAGTTTCAAATTGATTTAATACCTGAGCATCATCAACTTTATTAACCTCATCATCCAATACTGGCGCTTCTGATTGCTTATTCTCCTCCAAGGATGGCTCGCTCATCTGTGTGGTATTACCTAACTGATTAATTTCTCCCATTTGACTTGATGTTTCCACAAAAGGAGAAGGCTGACTATCAAAACCACTTGGTAGCGGCATTTCAGGTAAAGAAAAAGATTCTTCCTTAAACTCATTCACTGGCTTAGCCTCATTAGTCGTCTCTGTTTGCCCAAATGACTGCTCATTTGTGGCAATCGGCGCTACTGATTCCTGATTTGACATCAAATCCCCAGCTAAAAAATTTTGCTCATCATTTTGTTTCAAAGCCTCATCCCTCTCTGTTGACATTTCCCCTTGATCGAAAGTCGGCATTACCATTTTATCTTCATAATTATTCATCATCTCAGCTTGATTGTTCCCTTGATTATTTTCTTCCACAATTGGTGATTGAAATTGATTTTCCTGAACAGTAACTTGACGCATTTCTTCCTCAGGTATGACTTGATTTTCATCTATTGCATTCTCAGTATTACTCAAATCCATTACCGGCTCAGGCATCAAAACTTCATTCTTTAACTCACCCATTGTTTGATTGGTATTGTCCATTGACCTCACTGTCACTTCTTGTTCAATTTGAGCAGCAATTGCTTGCTTCAATTCTTCAATAATTCTTTCTATCTCTGGATTTAAATTAATAGCAGACATATTATTTTACCTTCTTCATCATACCTCTAATTAGTACTGCTGCTAGTATACTAAAAAAAAGAAAAAAATGCAAGTCAATTTTTAATTTTAGTCACTCTTCAAGAAATCAACTCTTTATTAAATCAATTGCTTGGGTTAAATTTAATAATGCTTGTTCACCGGTCTTCATATTTTTCACTGTTAATTTTTTCGCTTTTAATTCATCTTCACCTAAAATCACCACAAAATTTACTCCTAAATCATCCGCATATTTAATTTTTTTCTTCCATGAAGCTTCTTGCAAATAGATTTCTGTCTCTATTTTCGTCACTCTAAATGCTTGAGCCACTAATAAAGCCTGCTCTAAATTATCCGTCATTGGCAAAATTACCACTTTCGAAATTGTTTTCTGATTAATTTCAACTAAACCCAAATCTAAAGCTTGCGAAAACAATCTCGTCAAACCAATCGACATTCCTACTCCAGGCATTTTCACTTTGGCAAAATTTCCAACTAAATTCTCATATCTCCCACCACCGCAAATTGACCCTAGTTGAGGCGCCGCCAATAATTTAGTTTCAAAAATTGTTCCCGTATAATAATCCAAACCTCTAATAATCGCCGTATTAAAAACATAAGCTTCTTCTTTAGCTCCTAAACCTTTCAAAACTTGATCAATTTTAGCTAATTCCTCAATTCCTTGATTAAATAACTCATTCTCAATATCTAACTTCATCAATTCTTGATAAAAATCAGTAAAATTACCTTTTATTTGCGCAAACTTTAAAATTTTTCTAATTTCCAAACCATTCAAACGCAATAACTTTAACTCTTCTTTCATCTTCGCTTCACTAATTTTATCAGCTTGATCTAAAATCCGTAAAACTTCTTTCTCATCCATCACTTTCATCGCCGCCAAAAAACCCAAAATCAACTTTCGATTATTTACATTGACTTGAAAATCACCTAAGCTTAATTCACTAATAGTCGCAATAATCAAACTAATAATTTCCCCATCATAATTTAAATCTAATGTATTTCTCCCCACAATATCTGCATCAGCCTGATAAAATTCTCGAAATCGTCCTTTTTGAGCCCGCTCGCCACGGTAAACCTTACTTATTTGTTGCCTTCTGAAAGGAAAAACTAAATCATTTTGCCTAGCTGCTACATACCGAGCCAATGGCACAGTTAAATCAAATCTTAAAGACATGTCAGTCGTCCCCTTAGTAAAACGATAAATTTGCTTTTCCGTTTCTCCACCTGCTTTCGCTAATAAAATTTCACTTCTTTCCAGTGCTGTCGTCTCTATCGGCGTAAAACCATACAAAGCATAAATATGAGCTACTTTATTTTTCCATTGTTCAAATTGTAATTGTTCTGCTGGAGAAAACTCCACCATTCCAGTTAATGGTTGTAAATTATATTGCATCTTTCTTTCATTAACTTCATCAAGCTTAATAATTAACACTATATAATATTAAAATAATCTCTGAAAAATAAATGAGCAGGACACGGGAGTCGAACCCGCCCTATCACTTTGGAAAAGTGAGGTGCTACCGATACACCAGTCCTGCCTACTTCACTTATTATATCACAATTTTTTAATGTTTGCTTTTACCAAATGACTCTAAAGCTTTTAAAATCTCCACTGGTACCATCCACACGGTCGTATTTGACTGATCAGAAGAAATATCATTAATGGAAGCTAAAGTTCTCAAATGTAAAGCCCCCGGAGCATGAGATAATGTTTCCGCCGCATCAGCCATATTCTTAGCTGCCAGCACTTCTCCCTCAGACGCAATCACCACTGACTTTTTCTCTCTCTCAGCCTCAGCTACTTTTGCAATTGTCCGCTTCAAGCTATCTGGCAAGATAATATCTTTTAACTCCACTGATTGAACATCAATTCCCCAAGGATCACTAGCTGTATCTACCGTTTCCCTAATTAAACCAGCCACTGATGTTCGCTCTTGCAAAAGCTGATCCAAAGTATAAGCGCCGATGCTATTACGCATCGTGGTCTGAGCTAATTGCGACGTAGCATAAATAAAATCCTCTACTTCTATCACTGCTTTAGCCGCATCCATCACCCTAAAGTAAATTACCGCATTCACTTGAATCGGAATATTGTCTTTAGTAATCACTTCTTGATTAGGGACATCAACCGTTTTTGTCCTAATATCTACTTTTTTTAATAAATGAAAAATTGGCAATAAAATAAACCATCCAGGCTCGACAATTCGAGAAAACTTACCCATAGTAAAAAGCACTCCACGCTCATATTGATTAATTTGGCGAATAAATCTGGTAATCGTAAAAGCAATAAAACCTAAAAATATTAATAAAAGCATCATTAATTGCATCCTACCTTTCTATTTAATTTCTTTTATTCTACTACAATTTGGAGAAATTTTTGAGGGAGATTAAGTTTGTCAATTCACATAATTTTTATCGACACAAATTAAAGTTTTAAATATTTTTTTGACGAACATAAAATTTACCACCATCATATTCAAAAACTTGACCTTCATTAGTCAACAAACTAATCCAACAACCATCAAACAAATAACAAGTTAAATCCATCCCATTATTAAAATAAATTGCTACATAAGTCTCAAACTCTTCAACTTTACCTAATGAAAAATCTACCGAACTTATACTTTTTAAATTTTTATTTTTAAAACTATTAATTATAGCTTGATCATTTACCTTAGCATTTATTTTACTCTGAACTATCAAATTATCACCATTTTCATACAAATTCCAAGCATAATTAGTTGAAAAAATATAACATTGATTATTCAATTGATCTTTTAAATAAAAATCAACTAAACTAACACAATCAGGATAGTGAATAATTTTATCTATTAGACAGCCCTCAATTCTTTTTATTGCTTGCTGAAATTCTTCAAAAGTAATTTCCACTTCGTGATTGTTTAATTTAGTCATATGGTGATTATAACATAACCAGACAATGCTGCTACTACTCAAGTTGTGATACAATATGCTTCGGTTGAATTCTCTAATATGCAAGAAGAAGACCAACCAATCATCTTTAACAATTCAACTTAAACTAAAGGGAGTGATATCATGGGTCATCCTATTTGTCGCAATTGTAATGGCAGTGGTCACAAATATATCGAAACCCATCAAGGAACAAAAAGAGTAGACTGTCGTGCCTGCAACGGAGTAGGCTTAAATTACAATTTACTTGCTGCCCCATGCGATAAGTGCGGCAATGAAATAGTTTATAAACCTGGTAGTAACATTCCAAGTTATTGTCGAGACTGCAAAGAAAAAATAAGAATAGAAAAAGACAACACTAGAAGAGAAAAAGAGCTGGAAAGAGCAAAAAAAGCAGCACAATGGCAAGAAAAAAAATGCAACGAATGTTCTGGCACAATTCGCTACAATATTGCATGGAGTAATATACCCAACCTATGTCAGTCATGCAAAGAGCGAAAAATCAAGCAAGCAGCTGTAAATAAAGCCCAATGGAAAACTAAACCATGTATTAAATGTGGCCAAGAAATCAAATATCATGTGGAGTGGAGCAACATTTCCAATATATGCAAAAAATGTAAAAATGAACAAAATAAAAATCTCTCAACATCTTGTAGCAACTGTGGTACAACATTTGAATATCCAGCTCACTACAACCACCCGCCAACTGTTTGTATAAAATGCAAAGAAAGAAGAGAATATAGACGTGAATCAAACCAAAGTCAAAATAGTCGTTTTAATGCAGCTTGCAAAGCAGCTAGGTTAACACCAGAACAAAAATACAACTTTTCTGACTACTTACACAATTTACCCAGTATAGATGTTACCAGATTAAGCTTCGAAGAACTCAAACGCATGGCACTTGAGTTTATAAATTAAGTTGATTGTTTATCTTAATACCTCGCTTATGCGAGGTATTTTTCTTGATTTTTGAAATAATATTTTTTCTTACGGTAGTACCAAACTGACTGCTTATCACTCAAACTCAACCAACAATCTTCTTCCGCATAAACAAATAAACCCTCATTGGGATTAAAAAAAATAACCACAAATTTTTTCCCATCAGGCAGAAGATTAAATTCAATTTTATGAATTATAATATTCTTTCGCTTCGCAAAAAAACTTTTTATTCTCTCATTGCATTTATCTTCTGTCTCATTCTCTTGGAGATTGCCGCTCATAATTCTATTTGGTTGACCATTTTCTAGCAAAAAATAATCCCAATCCCAATTTATTTTTAAAGACTTATGATCATCAAAATTAAAAATAATAATTGAAGCATAATCATCATTAAAAGTTATTGTATTAATTAGACAACCCTCAATTCTTTTTATTGCTTGCTGAAATTCTTCAAAAGTAATTTCCACTTCGTGATTGTTTAATTT
>CAZMIQ010000003.1:0-23229 GCA_964566525.1 uncultured Pseudomonadales bacterium
TTTTTTAGAGAAGAGACTACTTTAATTTGATATGATTTTTTCAGCCAATTAGTCACGTGTTCATTATGAACCAATTCACCAATGAGATAAACTTTTCCTGGATTGGAGAGGGCAGCTTCTTGGGCTAAGCGAATAGCGCCTGATACGCCAAATTTGCCATCATCGCCACAAAAACCACTAACAGTTGCTAATTTTACTTGCATAATATATTTTAGTCGTAATTAATGAGTAAAAACACGCAAAGATTGATTAATTAAAATCTAAACTTCTTTTTTAATCAAGCCAAATTTTTGACCGATTTTGTCCCAATCTTGTTTGGAAAGATAAAAGTAATAAATTATTTCAAAAATGCCTAGAGTATTAATTAATAAAATTAAAATAAACCAGAATTTGTGATTTAATCGACCCGCTCTCCACAAAGCTAAACCTTTCCAAGCAAGCACCCAAATCTGAGTAATGATAAATAGAATGCTAAAAAGCGTAGGATTGGCAGTGGCTAAATTTTCAATAAGCTCTGCCATAGCAAAAACTTGAGCGCTATCGGTGGCAATTAATTGACTTGATATTGTAGCAGCGGTGGTAGCTATTTGATCTTCAAACATAGGCATATTGTATCACAAGATGCAAGAAGTTTACTGGTGTTTATGTAAGAGCGGGAAGAATATAGTAAATTTGGCTATATAATATGAAATTAATGGTTTTATTTGCTAAGGCGCAAAATAATTAACCATCGTTCTTTAATTTATCTTGATTGAATGTCATATAAGGGAGTGATTATGATGATAGAAGCAATGTTTCTAAAAGCACTTGATTTAACTGATAAGTTGGCAACTGGAGTGAGAGGAAAAGTAGTGGTGATTGATATACCTTTCGGTAGTAGTAAAAATACACAGGAAGACGAAAAAACCTATCAAGAAACAACTAGAAAATTTATTTTGGCACTAGGTGAGAGATTAGTTAGATGGTTTGATCATCATCCTCACAGACACTGGGATGAATTTAAGAATGACGCTCGCTTCATTCTTAAATCAAAAAAACAAGCCCCAGCTTGTGCCTTATTAATCAGACCAGAACTAGTATGTGAGGTTGATACGATTATTGCGCACGATCATTTTGATGGTCTAATATCTGCGGCCAAATATGTTCTAAATGGCCAAGATCCTTATCCGGGAGCTAGCCACGATGCCATAGTAGCTGAGAATAGAGTGGGAGAATTAAGTAAAAAAGGTAATAGATTCAAAGCTGCTCTAAGAGCCGAGCCAGTAGATAATAATATGCGACAAGCAATTTTTAGAGAGTTAATAAGTGCTCGTCGGTCGGCTTTAGTTGATATGGCAGCTTTGAAATATGGAAAAATAGAATTTGAAACATTAAAACTAGCTCAACAGTATGTTTTGGTTGGACGAGTGGCAATCGTCTATGCCACAGAAGCTGATCGCTTTGATTTAGCTATGCTTTTAGTAATTGGTCAGGCATTAGCCAAAGTAGCCATAGTAAAAGTTGTAAGTCAAAGAAGTGGTAATGAAGTATTAAAAATTGCTGGCTCTAAAGAATGGGATTTTGTGACTATGTTTGATTTGGCTGGAGGTGTGCCAAACAGAGTTACTCTACCAGCAGAAAGAATGGAAGAGGTGCTTTATAAAATCAATCAAGGATAAATTTAACCGCTGATTCGTCAGCGGTTTTTTTCACAAAAATTGTTTTACAATTGACTTTTGTCAAATCTGTTTTATAATAGAGCATAAGAATTATTATCAAGATGAAAGGATGAGATGCAATTAATTATAATTTTGGCAATTGTAGTTGTGGTAATAGCTTGGATTGTGGGCTTATATAATGGTTTGGTAAAATTACGCAATTATGTCAAGAATGGTTGGTCACAAATTGACGTGCAATTAAAAAGAAGATATGATTTGATTCCAAATTTAGTCGAGACTGCAAAAGGTTATGTGAAACACGAACGCGAAACGCTAGAAGCTATCGTCCAAGCTAGAAGTAAAGCGATGGAGACTAGCGAAGTTGCAGACAAGGCTAAAGCGGAGGGGATTTTGTCTGGAGCTTTAAGCAAATTATTCGTAGTGGTAGAAAATTATCCTGATCTTAAAGCAAATCAAAACTTTTTAGCTTTGCAAGAAGAATTGGTGTCGACAGAAAATAAAATTTCTTTTGCTAGACAAAATTATAATGATCAGGTAGTAAAATTCAATAATAAAGTGCAAATGTTTCCGTCAAATATTATTGCGAATATGTTTAGCTTTAAACAAGAACAATTTTTCGAATTGGAAAATGAGGAAGAAAAGAAAGCCGTTAAAGTTACTTTTTAATAAAAATATATGTGGCAAATAATAGAGGAAAATAAAAGAAAGTCTTGGTTTTTGTTTTTTTCTCTTGGTGCGATTATGCTAACCATGGGCTATGTTTTTGGTTTCTATTATGGGGATTATGAAGGCGGCACTTTTGGTTTGATAATGGCGATGGGTCTATGGTTGATTTTGTCAACCGTAGCTTATTTTCAAGGTGATAATATCATGTTAGCGGTGGCTGGAGCCAAAGAAGTAACATCAGAAAATTATCCGCAGCTCTATAATATAGTGGAAGAAATGAAAATTGCTGGCAATTTGCCAGCTTTGCCGAAAATTTATATTATTGAAGACCAAAACTTAAATGCTTTTGCGACGGGCATTAGACCAGAAAAATCAGCGGTAGCCATTACTAGAGGCTTATTGGAAAAACTTAACCGTGATGAAATACAGGGAGTAATGGCACATGAAGTAGGTCATATAATTAATCGTGACGTTTTATTTATGACTTTAGCGGGAATTATGATTGGTTGCATCGCAATGATGTCAGATATGTTTTGGCGTAATCATTTGTGGGGCGGCGGTCGGAAGAAGAGTAGTTCTAATAACGATAGTAAAGGAGAAGGAGCCTTAGTGGTAGTAGCAGTAGTACTAGCGATCTTAGCGCCGATTTTTGCGAGAATTTTGTATTTTGCGGCTTCTAAAAAAAGAGAATATTTGGCAGATGCTGAGGCAGTGAGATTGACTAGAAACCCTTTGGGGTTAGCCTTAGCTTTGGAAAAAATTTCTTTAGCGCCAGTGAATAAAAAAAATATTAATCAAGTGGTAGCACCGTTGTATATCGTGAATCCTTTGGCAAATTTAGAAGCTGATTCACTTTTCACTACTCACCCGCCAGTTAAAAATCGAATAAAGATTCTTAAAACCCTTTCTAGCGATGTCGATTATCATGCCTATCAAAATGCCTACAATCAACAATTGGGAAATAAAGACGTGTTAATAAAAACAAAAGATTAGTTGGAGAAAAAAGATGAAAAAAACAATAATTATAGTGGCAATTATATTTAGTTTGTCAATAGCTGGAACAGTAGTGTTGTTTGGTTGGCACGGTGAAACGATTGCCGACTGTCAAACTCATTGTCGTACAAGTGAAACAAATTTTCTCAAATGTCTAAGCGAATGTAGTCCAGATAAGATGAAAGATGTGGCTTTAAAAAAACTGCTAGAGGAAGAGGAGGAGTGCGCTTATGAAGAGGTGGTGGGTAAAGCTGTTATCACCGAAATAAATAAAGCTACAGCTAAACCTTTTGCGTGCGTCAATAGCCCAATGGAAGTTTTATTTGATTTTTATCCAAATGATGAAAGTTTAAATAATTTATCGACTGATAAGGATCAGTATTTGATTTTACCGAATGCGATGGATCCACCTTTAAAATTAATTGAACGTAAAAAAATTAAAGTTGGCGACGCTTATCATGGCGTGCAGCAAAGATTGGTAAGTGGTGACTGTAAGCCAGCAATTTATACTTTTTTTGATTTAGACTTGAGTGACTATAAGGTTGAGTGTTTGGGAGAGTAAATTAAAACATTTACTATTTTGGATTGTTTTACTAAAAAAAGTTTGAGATGAAAAATTATATTTTTGAGCTAAAAAGTGATAGTTGACAAATTAGCAGTCTATTGCTATAATTGCTAAAATTAGTTATATAGAGATGAGTAATTGACAAATTAGCAAATAAATGCTAAAATTGCTAATTACAAAAGAAAAGAAAGGAATTATGTCAAAAATCATTGGAATTGACTTGGGAACAACCAATAGTGCGATTGCTGTAATCGAGGGTGGGAGTGCAAAAATTATCCCTACAGCGGAAGGTAGAAATACTTTTCCATCAATTGTGAGCTATAAAAACGGCACCACGGTAGGTGATGTAGCTAAAAGGCAAATGATTCTTAATCCGAAAAATACCATTAATTCGGTGAAGAGATTTATGGGCCAAAAGTTTAATAGCAAACAAGTGCAAGATGCCATTAAGCATGTAGCTTATGAAGTGCAAGCGGGTAAAGATGGTATGGTTACCATTAAAGCCAATGGTAAAAATTTAACCCCCCAAGAAATCTCGGCTCAAATTTTGCAAAAAGCTAAGGCAGATGCAGAAGCTTACTTGGGACAAAAAGTTGAAAAAGCCGTCATCACCGTCCCTGCTTACTTCGATGATAGCCAAAGACAAGCGACTAAACAAGCGGGCGAAATTGCTGGGTTGAAAGTAGAGAGAATTGTAAATGAACCAACAGCGGCCGCTTTAGCTTATGGCTTAGATAAAAAAGGCAGTAGCAAAATCGCGGTTTATGATTTAGGTGGTGGGACTTTCGATATTTCGATTTTGGAAATCGGTGATGGAGTCTTCGAAGTGAAATCAACTAATGGCGATACTTTCTTGGGCGGCGATGATTTCGATAATAAAATTATTTCGTGGATCATTGATGAATTCAAAAAAGAGTATGGTAAAGACTTAAGCAAAGACTCACAAGCTTTACAAAGAGTGAAAGATGCGGCGGAAAAAGCTAAAATTGAACTCTCCTCTACTACGCAGAGTGAAATTAGCTTGCCTTTTATCACTCAAGGTGATGACAATCAACCTTTGCACTTATCATTGAGCTTGACTAGGGCAAAATTAGAAGAACTAACTGACGAATTGATTGCAAAAACTTTCGAGCCAGTGAAAAAAGCCTTAAAAGATGCTGGCGTCTCAGCTAGTGACATTCAAAATGTAGTGTTGGTGGGTGGCATGACTAGAATGCCAAAAGTAGTGAGTGAAGTAGAAAAGTTTTTTGGTAAGAAGCCAGAACAGGGAGTGAATCCTGACGAAGTAGTGGCGATTGGAGCAGCGGTGCAAGCGGGCGTGATTGCGGGCGATGTTCAAGACGTAGTCTTGCTTGATGTGACACCTTTGACTTTAGGGGTGGAAACTTTAGGTGGTATTAGAACACCATTAATTAAGCGTAATACAACCGTGCCAACTAGTGGTAATCAAATTTTTTCTACGGCGGCCGATAATCAAACTAGTGTGGAAATTAATGTTTTGCAAGGTGAGCGCGAAATGGCGGCTGATAATAAGTCATTAGGCAGATTTATTCTTGACGGTATTCCCGCCGCACCAAGAGGCGTGCCACAAGTAGAAGTAAAATTTGACATTGATTCCAATGGAATTTTGAAAGTCACAGCCAAAGATAAAACTTCTGGTAAAGAAGCTAATATCACCATCGCTAATTCAACTAATCTATCAGAAGAAGAAGTAGAAAAAATGAAAAAAGATGCTGAAATGCACGCAGAGGATGATAAGAAAAAGAAAGAATTGATTGAAGTGAAAAATCAAGCTAATTCAGTAGCTTTCGAAATGGAAAAACAAGTCAAAGAATATGGCGATAAATTGGAAAATCAAGAAGATAAAAAGAAAATTGAAGAAGACATTGAGAACTTGAAGAAATTAGCAGCTGATGAAAATGCCACTAAAGAGCAATTGGATAAAGCCATCGAAGACACGATGAAGAGTGCACAGAAAATTGGTGAAGCAATGCAAAAGTCCCAAGCGGAAAAAGAAAAGGTAGAGAAAGAGACTAAAACTGAAGATGGTAAAAAGGATGAGGAGAAGAAAGAAGAAAAGAAAAAAGGAGAGGATGAAGTGGTTGAGGGTGAAGTAGTGAGCTAAAGAAAAATTAACTTGAGAGAAAAACCACCCGAAAGGGTGGTTTTTTGACTTCTAATGACGAATTGTTCATCTATCGGTTATAATATGGATAATTATAATAAATAGATATTTTGAAGTAATTAATAATGAATAGCCCAGCTAAAAAAAATAATATAAATAATCAATTAATTATTTTAAACCAAATCACAAATAATATAATTAAATTTTTAAGCTCATTAAAAAGTGTTCATTTGTTAATATTACTAATCTTGATAATTGTTTTAGTTTTATTTTGGTCCTTTATAATTAGAATAAATCTTTTTTTATATCAAGACATTGGTAGTGATACAGTTGCAAGTTATTATCCAGTTTTTTACTATATTTCCAATGCTATAAAAAGTTGGCAGCTAACACCCTTCTCTTTTTCGATGGGCTTAGGAAACGATATTTTATCTCATGGTACATTTTGGCTGGATCCTTTTATTTTGTTTTTAATTATAATACCAAAAAGTATTTTTTCATATGGCTTTGTTTATTTTTATATTTTAAAATTGTTATTTGCAGGCTTAGCCTTTTATTACTTTTTGTTCGTCTTAGGCCTAAAAAAAAGAACGTGTTTGATTTTCGCTTTAATATATGCTTTTAATGGTCATATTATGCTTTGGGGTCAACATCATTTTTTTGCTACTCATGTCGCGTTACTGCCACTAGCGTTAATAGCTTATGAAAAATTGCATAAGGAAAATAAAGGATATTTTTTTTCTTTTATTATCGCCTTATTATCAACTAATTTTTATCTTTTTTTTCAAAGCAGTATTTTTTTGTTTTTTTATATTTTATTTAGAAATCTTTTAGATAAAAAATGCACTAAATTTTCTTTTTTATTCATAAAATTAATTTATTTTTTAAATTATTATATCTTAGGCTTAGGCTTAGGTGCTTTATTATCTCTACCGATAATAGACTATATTTCAAATAGTAGTCGAATAAATCACGATATAATGACGCAAATTGTTTTTCTTAAAGACAACTTTTTCAAATTTAATAATCTTTCTTATTATACCTCTTCAATATTAAGATTTTTTTCTAATAATCTATCAGGTTTTGGTAAATATTACTTTGGCTTTAGTAATTATTATGAATCACCAATACTTTTTAGTGGGAGCATATTATCAACATTATTTATCATCCAAGGTTTTTTTATTAAAAAAAATCGCAGACTTAATATAATTCTTTTAATAGGTTTGGTTTTATCTTTAATAGCGATATTCTTCCCATCTATTTCTTTAATTTTTAATGCTTTGCAATTTCCTAATTACAGATGGACATATATATTAATTATAATTCAATTAATAATAGCAGCAATTTCATTCGATTATGTTTGGTATAAAAAGTGTTTGTCTAAAAAAATATTGTTGATAACAAGCTCATTGGTAATATTAGTAATTTTAGGCACAAATATTTTAGGCTTTGTTAACAATCAATATAATTTAAAAAAATTTGCTTTTACCTTAGGACTGACGATGGCTTTATCTTTTATTATTTTGATATATTTTTTGGTGTTAAATTATAATATTAAAAAAAATTATAATTATTTAAGTTTTATCATTCTAGTCTTAGTATTTGAAATTGTTTTTCAAAATTATCCAACTGTTAATTTGAGAGGAATAGTTAGTAATAGAATTTTTAAAGAGAATTATAGTTTTTTCAATAAATATCAAGATAAATTAAAGAATATACCTAATGATGAAAAGTTTTATCGAGCGGGGAATATTTTTACCGCTGACAATCATATGATTGAGCAAACATGGAACTTTTCTTTAATATATAATTTTTATGATGTAAAAGGTTACAATTCGATGGAACCGGCGAAAAATTTTAATAAATCATTAAATATTAATGCCACTGGTGACGGGAGAAAATTTACATTAGATGCACTGGAAAGACCCTTTTTAGCCAAATTTTTGTCAGTGAAATATTTATTAACTGATAAATTAATATCTAACAATCATTATACTTTTTTTAAAAAAATTGATGATGAAAATTTTATTTATGAAAACATTAATTCTTTACCTTTGGGTTTTGTTTATTATCAACAGATAAAGAAAGACGAGTTTGAAAAAATAAATATTTCAGATAAAGAGAGAATTTTATTGAAAGCAGCAGTGATGGAAAATGAAATTAAAGGAATAGAGCAAATAAAAGTTGATGATGTAAACTTAACTACTAATATTAATGACCAGTACGAATTACTAACAAAACTAAATGAAAATACTTTTGAAATTAATGAGTTTCAAGAAAATAAAATCAAAGGAAAAATTGCTTTGAAAGAAAAAGGGTTACTTTTTTTTAGTATTCCTTATTTGAAAAACTGGAATGCTTATGTTGATGGTAAAAAAGCTGAAATAATTAAAATAAATTATGATTTTATTGGTATTTTATTGGAAGAAGGCGAATATGAAGTAGTACTCAAATACCAAAATGAGTCTTATAAAAAAGGAGCAATTATTTCTTTTTGTGCTTTGATTATTTTGTCAACAATAGTATTAATAGATGTAAAAAAATCTAAAAATTAATTTTTTCTTCAATGATAAATGGTGGTCTTTTTCTTGATTCGTCAAAATTGCGCCATAGATACTCACCGATAATACCAAGCATCATCATTTGTACGCCTGACAAAAATAAGAGAGCTACCATTAAAGTTGTCCAACCCTCGACCCGAATATTCAGTAATAAGCGATTAAATAAAGTAATAATGGCGTAGATAAATGAAATGCTGGCAGTTAAAAAACCCAAGGCTGTAATGAGCTTAATAGGTAAATAAGAAAAAGCAGTAAATGAATCAATGAATAATTTAATTTTTTTAGAGAGAGTCCAGCGAGAGCGACCGATTTCCCTAGCTTTTCTAATATAATATATTTTAGCAGTTTTGAAGCCACACCATAAAATTTGACCCATGAGAGAAGAATTTTTTTCTTCAATACTAGTTAAAATATTAATTACTTGCCTGTCTATCAAAAAGCAGTCAAAGCCTCCTTGAGGCATATTGCTTAAAGCATATTTCTTCATTAAGGTGTAATAAAAATTTGAAATGGTTTTTTGTACCAATGACTCTTCCCGATCTTTTCTCACTGCTAATATTACCTTATTACCGTTTTGCCATTTTTCAAACATGTCGATAATTATCTGAGGGTCATCTTGCAAATCAGCTGAAATCATGGTCGCACATTCACCTGTAGCATTTTCTAAGCCTGCTAGAATAGCCAAGTGTGAGCCAAAATTCTTTGACAATTTGATAACTTTAACTTTTTTATCCTTTTGACTGATTTTTTTCATCACGGTGTAAGAGTTATCACGTGAACCATCGTCGACAAAAATTATTTCATAGGTAAATTTTTTGTAGTTTGAAAATTTATCTGCTAATTGCTGATAAGTGTGAGGAAGATTTAATTCATTATAATAAACTGGAATGATAATAGATAGCTTATTCATTTTTTTAATTGATCTAAATAATCTTGATAATTTCTAATATATTCGCTGTCATCGTATTTTTCACTAGCAAGGCAGAGTAAAATAGAATCAGGGGAAAAATCATACATGTCTTTCCAAATCATTTTGTTTAAATAAATGCCTTGATGTGGATGATTTAATTCAATAATTGTTTCATTTTCCCCATCGTCAACTCTAACTTTGGACTGACCGGCCACATTGATTAAAACAAATTGGGTGTACTTATTGGCATGTTGACCTCTAATGACTTTGGAATCTGAACCGTAAATATAAAAAACTCTTTTAATAATAAATGGAATTTCTTTCATTGATTCCATTACTACCAAATGACCTCTGTTGTCGCCTAATTCTGGAAATTCTAAGGCTTTAAATTTTGCTGGCTTTGGTTTTCTTTGATAAAAGCTATCATTAAAAATAGCATAAAGACTAAGATTTCTTAATTTGTTTTTGATTAAAACTGCATTTTTATTTTCACCCTCATAAATAAAACCTACCTTTTCATAAAATTTTCTAGCTCTAATATTTTCACTTAAAACATTGAGATATACCCGATATAATTTTTTTTCTTTGAAAGCGAGGTTTAATATTTTTTTGGTGGCTTGAATCGCAATTTTTTTACCAATAGCTTTTTTTCTTAAAGCAATGGCGTATTCAGCATTTTTGTGTTGATGATCAATATTTTTTAAAGAAATACCACCTAAATACTCATCTTCTGGACTAATAATGGCTAAATGTAAATTTTTTTGATCAGTCCAAGACTCACTAATAAATTTTTCTTCTGACTGTAAATCATAACTTGAAAAATCCTGCAAGAACTGCTGAGCAATATCAGGATCGTGCATCCACTCTAGGATTAATGGGGCGTCTTTTAATTTTAATGGTCTAAGAGAAATTTTCATAATCAATATTGATTAATTATATCAACAATATAATTTATTTCTTTTTTTGTCATGCCATTATAAATTGGTAAGGATAAAATATTTTTAGCATCATTTTCTGCGATGGGAAAATCTCCTTGGTGATAATTTAAGTAATTATAGCATTCTTGTAAATGCGGTGGGACTGGATAGTGAATAATGGTCTCAATACCTTTGGAGTGGAGATATTGCATTAACTTATCTCTCGTTTGACACTTGATGACGAACTGATGCCAGACTGAGCTCGATTTTGTTAATACTTTGGGTAAAATAATATTTTTATTTTTGATTTTATTTAAATAATGATTGGCAATACTAGTTTTTTCTTGATTGATTTCATTTAGATATTTTAGTTTTACTCTCAATAAAGCAGCTTGGATTTCATCTAAACGAGAATTATAACCTTCCACTTGATTGTAGTATCTTTTTTGACTACCGTAATTTCTATAGATTTTTATTTTCTCAGCTAAGGCCTGATTATTGGTGCAAATAGCGCCAGCATCACCGAAAGCTCCCAAATTTTTGGTCGGGTAAAAACTAAAGCAACCAATATCTCCAAAAGTGCCGCTCATTTGATTATTAAAAAGAGAGCCGTGTGATTGAGCACAATCTTCAATGATTTTAAGATTATGTTTTTGGGCTATTTGACATATTTTTTCCATATTAGCAGTTTGACCGTAAAGATGAACGACCATAATGGCTTTAGTTTTTTTGGTGATGGCTTGTTCGATCTTATCTGCATCTAAATTGAAAAATTGATCCGGTTCCACAAAGACGGGCTTGGAGTGGTTTTTGGTAATAGTCAAAACACAAGCAATATAAGCATTGGATTGAACTATAATCTCGTCGTCTTTACCTATGCCTAAGGCTTTAATCGCAATTTCGAGAGCATCCATCCCATTAGCAAGTCCGACTACATGTTTGACACCTAAATACTGACTAAACTCTTCTTCAAATAACTGCACATTTTTACCTAAAACATACCAACCCGAGCGTAATACTTCAAGAGCGGCTTGTTCAAGTTCGGCTTGATAGTTGAGAAAAAGCGGCATTAAATTATTAGGGTTGATTGACATGATCTTAGTTTTCTTTTGCATTATTTATTTCTTCTTCAATTTTCCGATGAAATAAATCGGGCTGATCGCTTAATTTAATTAAAAAGATATTTTCACCTACCATCTTGACTGAATTTTGGGCTGGCCAAGCTGGCATATCTTTAAAGTAGTGATAATACTCTTCTCTTTTTGCGTCGCTAAGAGGGGTTAAATTTTCATAACCCATTAATTTCATAAAGGACAACATTCGACTTGGGTTACCTAAATCCCAATCAAAAAATGAAGCATGCATAGTAGAGCTAAATGGATTAGGATAGTGAGATTGCAAGCTTTTAATGCCATAAAAATTTATATATGTTGTTTTAGATCTATCAAAATTTGGATCTGCTTGTCCTAGCAGTTGATAAATACTACTAGCCATTATCTTATCATGCTCTAGAGAAAAGTATGTGGCTGACGCATATTGACTATTGAGATTTATAATTTGAAATTGAGTCCAGCCTAGCAAAATCATAATAGGTAATAGCAGCATTTTTTGTTTAAAAAAACTAATAATAAAATAAGACATGATCCAAAAAACAACTGATAAAGATAATAGTGATCTAGTTGGAAGCATACTATGAGCAGCAATAAGATTAATCGCAAATGGAGAAAAAAGTAAAAACAAAAATGTAAGAATTATTAATGCACCTTTTTTTATTTTTTTTAATATGATTTTTAATGTGATTAGAATTAATGAGAGAGGTAACAAAACTGCCAATGACTTAATTTTCATGCCGTATTTATCTGCGCTAAATGAATAATATAAATCCATTTCGCGATAAATATTATCATAGACTTCTTTGGGATTTTTAAAAAGTGCCTCAGTATTTAAATAACCGCTGATAAATGGTTTGTTTCCTGATGGATACATTAGCTGAAAAATCTTGCTTATACAAAAGTATATCACTATTCCTAAAAACATAACTATTATTGTTTTAGAAAAAAATAGTAAGTTATTTTTTATGGCATCTTTATTTAGGAGGCAAAAAAACAAATTACCCAAAATTACTGTAAGGTACATTGGTATCATAGCCTGATAAGTGCCAATCGCGAACGCAAATATTAAGCCACATAAAAAATATATCATAATAGTAAAGGGATTAAAGGTAGTCTGGCTTTCTTTTTTTGACTCATAAACTGAAAAAATGAAAATAGAGAGGAAGGTTAAAAAGGTTCCAATGATAGCAGAAGGTAAATTAGCGTAAAATTCAACAATAAACCACCAAGTGGGGAAAACAACAAAAATAGGAAATAGAAAGTATGTTTTAAAAGATTTTTTAATTCCATATATTTTTCTCATCAAAATATATGAAAAAGAAATCAGAGTAGTAAAAATAACATTGGGCAAAAATGGCACCACTGGAACACCAAAAAGAAATTTTTCTATTAAAGCCGTGGTAAAACGACCATCATCAATCCAAATTGAATGGCTGGTGCGAAAGGCGCTATATTCGTCGTCAATAGAAATGTTAAAATTTGATAACAAAGGCACAGTGAGAACAAAACCAATGAAAAACAATAAAATGTATTCACGCCAAAAATTATGGGAAAATGTTTTTTGAAGTTCTACTAAATATTTTTTTGTTTCATTAATGATGACTTGCATTTTGTATCTTGAGAGGTATTATACTATATTCTTTGTTTGATTTGATAATGAAATTACTTCATTTACTAGTTGATATTTTAGTCCTTGTTTCTCTTTCAAATCACTGGGTATAATTTTTTGACAAAAATCAGCTCTGCTTTGCTTATTTAAAGTGCGCCAATAGTCAATTTTTTGTTTTAAATCTTTTATGTTTTGATAAAAAAGTTGTTCGTGCTTTTGTAATAAAAAATAGGGAAAGCCATGTGGACGACTAAGAACTGGAACACTTGTTAATAAACTATTGAAGTAGGTAATAGAAAAAGTTTCTGGCCAAATACTAGGGGTAATAACTAAGTCAATCTGATATTTTTTTAATAATGTGCCTAACTCTCCTTCTTGAAAAGGTCGCACTAAAGTGATTTTATTTTTGATACTCTTAAAATTATCTTGGTCGACTACAAAACCAAAAATAAAAAACTGGTCATTATTGGAGAAATTTTTAACTAAATTAGCAAATTCACAACTGCCTTTTTTTGGAACAAAGTTGCCGACAAAAGCGATGTTCATATTTCTCTTTCTAAATCTGGATATGAAACATAGAAATTGGACTTTTTTTTGATTTTCAGAGCTTCACAATATTGCTCTAATAAAAATTCTGAGTTAAAAATAATTGCTTGGGCATAGTTATTGGTAAAAAAATTTAAATTCATAGCGCGCCACTGCTGATGAGTGTATTTGATCAGTTTATTTTTTTGATAGGCTTGATTCCAAAAATCATCACCTCTATTTAGAGCTTGCGCTTGACCATCGACAATTAGGTCGGGAATTTGGCATAAATGATAAAAATCATGAATGAACCAAATGAAATTTATTTTAGCGTTTTTAAAATAATCTAAATAGTTAGGGTGATGGTAAATTAAATGTTCACAAATAACTAACTTTAACTTGAAAAGTTTAATAATCCATGAAATAATCATCAAAGGTTCTTTTTGTACGAAAGAGATTTTATGAGTAATTTTTCCTTTGATAATTATTAGTAGTTGATAAATTTGGCGTTTTTGATCAAAAAAATAAATTAACTGCTTATCTTGAGGATGTTTGTTGATGAGGTGAGTGATCATTTTTTGAGTACTGACCTCTACCCCACCCAAGCCAAAAAATATATGACTATGGAGAATAGTTAAAATAAACTCTCCTTGATAAGTGTCGCTGTCATTAATTAAATCCTGATACATTGCTTGAGCCTCAACTAAAGGATTCTGATTAATAAAGTCGCGAACCAATTGATCATAATCTGGGTAACGAGCAATTAGTTTTTGATGATTGACACGACATAGTGCTTCTCGTTTTTCTGAACCAAAGCTCTGCGACTGCAAATGAGCGACAAAGGCTCTAGTAGCCGAGACATTTAAATAGCCGGCTTGGGCTACTCGTCGGCAAAAATCATTTTCTTCCCCATAGCCCATACCATAAGTAGCAGCATCAAATTCGCCAAATTTTTGATAAATTGCTTGCTTGATAAATAAACAAAAGCCATGACCAGTGGGTACCTCAAAATAATCAGTAGGCAGAAAACGACTCAATCGTTGGGCTTGGATGGCGGCTGATTGATAATCATTCACTTGATTTATCTGTGGCCAGGAAAAAATGGTAGCATTATTTGACAAAGGAGTGACGGTGGCAATTTTTTCATGACTATAGGCGACTTGCAAAATATATTTCAACCAATTTTTTTGAGGCAGAGTGTCGGAATTGAGTAAAATAAAATCATTTGAGGCTTTTTTCATTCCTAAATTAACTGTACCGACAAAACCTAAATTTTTTTTATTTAGTAAGTAAAATAAGTTATTAGGTTGATATTTGAGACAAAATTCTAGCACCTGATGACTTAATTTTTTATCGGGATAAGCATCATTAATAACAAAAACATTGCCTAAATACTCATCTTGATGTTGAAAAATAGTTTCAATCAGTTTGAAAATATTTTGATCGCCATACCAAGGAATAATTATGTCTACTTTTTGTTTTGAGATAATGGCTGGTGGTAAAATATTTTTCACAGTCCAAGTTTTTTCGCTAGTAAATAAATACTGCCAAAAAAGTCGAAATAACAATGGATTAATTTTTCTTAGTGCTAAGCTGCAGCGAAGCTGATGCCATTTAAGATTAAAAGCAGTTTTTTTAATATTTACTTTTTCTTTAATCTGCAGACTATATTGTTGATGGGCTTGAATTGGATTTTTAGCATAATTGCTGATTATTTTTTTTAGTTTGGCCTTTTTCATATGATGAGAGTATTATAATTCCTTTTTAAGAATTTTCCGTGGCAAGTAAGTGAAAAGACGACCAATTTTCCAGCTAAGAGAATTTTCTCTCTCTAGAATAAGTTTGTTTTTATCTTTGAGTTTTTGTAGATGATATTCTTGATTTAAATGCTTGCTGCTAACTTGTTTAGAATTACTAATAAAGCGATAATCATAACCAGCGGCCCATGATAAATAGACTGGTAACCGTTCTAAAGCGTGCGCTATAGTTCCGTCATTTGGCAGTGGCTCAGTATTAAAATCATCTGCTCGTAGGTTTAAATCAAAGAGTAATTTTAAGGCTTGAGGGCGATACCAGAACATCATGCCATAGGGCATAATTGGAGCAATAATGTCTTCAAAATTAATCTTTCTGCTTGAATTAATTTTAGTCCATAAATTCTGACATATTTGGCGATTGCGTCCATGAGAGTCAGCATCAAAAGGATCTTGATCATAATGCTGATGAAAATATTCAGGCAAATCAGGAATGATAATACCTAGCTTTTCATCATTGGCAAAATGATTAACGACGGTAGGAAAAGTCAAACATAAATCATTAAGTAAATTTTGCCACCAGCTATCACCTATCCAGCTATCAGTCCAAGCAGTTTTCTTGGTGTGAAAATGACCAACTAAATCATATTGACTTAGTTCTTGACTCAATGCTAGCCAGGGTAAAACATCTCGACCGTGATTGGGTACAACTTTAATTTTTTTAATTTGATGAGCTACATGGTGCTGCTTAAATACTTTTTCAGTGGCTAGTTTTTTTTCATTGGTGTCAGTAGTAAGAAAATAATCAAGTTGATGCTGACTTAAAGACTTAAGCAAATCTGACAATAGATCTACATAATAAATGTGTAAATGAACAGCGACTTTAAAATGATTGACTTTAATTTTTTCATCTTCATGAACAATGATGAGTTTATTTGAAATCTTCATTGAGATATTAGGTGGATAATTTTGATCTATATAATTAGTAATTTCATTAATCGGATAATTTGTTTGTTGACTAATAAGTGATAATAAGTATTTAGGATGAGGGAAATTCAAGATTTCGCTGATGGAAATGAATGGGCATTGTTTTTTATCGATGAAATTAACTAAATTATTATTGGTCATTTTCCTAGAGTCATTATATTTTATTTCTGAGTTTTCTTTTAATAACTGGTTTAATTGATGAAAAAATCTAAGATTATTATCTTTTATAGCATAATATTCGGTAATAGTAGTATTTAGGTGTGATTTTAGTTTGGCTATTACCGCATATTTTAAAATAATAAATGGAGCTTCGATTTCTTCTGTGTCTTTAGATAATGACTCACTGCTAAAAGACCGATAATAATCTGCTTTACTCTGAATGAATTTATTCCAAAATATTTCAATAGGAAATAAGGGTCCAAAAAAATGATTATTAAGCAAAATTAAATGTTCAAAGCAAATTGTTGGATCGTCTAATAACTGTTTGAGTGTTTTAAACCATAAATTATAACTAGATTTAGTCTGCTGATGGATGATTATTTGATCACAATAATTGACTAATAGCTCTTTTTGCTTTTTATCTAACTGATAATTAGTAACAAAATAAATTGAAAATTTATTTTTCTGCATTGCTTGCAAAGTAGCGAAGACATGTTCTTCAATTATCTCTGCTGATGACTGATAGGCGTAAATAAGTAGATTTTTCATGATAATAATTTCTTGAAAGTATGGTAAATTTTTTTAGAAATCATAAGGAATGGTATGTTAATTAATATTAGCTTAAAAATATTGATGACTAGTTGTTGTTTTTTATAAATTTGACGACCAATTAGCTTGAATATTTGAAAAACAACTTCAGCGCTTAAATTATTTTTTTGATCAAAAAAAACACAACAATCATGATGAAGATTAATAAATTGGTCGGCTCCCTTGCTATTTGAAAGATAGTAATTGTCACTTAAGCTATTTACTTTCATTTTTTTCCATTAATTTTTTAATTTTTAAATATAAACTCTTTGGACCATTGGTAATAAAACTGCCAACTTTGTAAGCAGTGGAATCGCGTAGCTGATTGATTTCATCTTTGAGATCATTAATTAAAACATTTTTTTGATGAAAGGTTGAAAGAGGATTGGCAATTTTCATCTTGCCATAAATAATAATTTTTTTAGTTGGTTCATTTATATTGAGCTCAAATGTTGGCCGGTCATGGTCAAAAGAGTACCAATTATATCTATCTGGTTTAATTGATGTCTTAATGACTTTTAGCAAGTTTTCTTTTTGCAAATTAATAGTTTTTTGTTGATTATAAATGCTAATTTTGCTTATTTGTAATTTACAAATAGCATTTTCGATTGGCGAGTAAATTATTTTATCATTAATGGTGCCTTCTAAATTAAAGGTGACGATGAATGATTCATCACTTTCAACTAGTACGTTTTCGGCATAGCATAAGTTTTTTTCATCTTTTTTGACAATTATTTTTTGCTGATGATAATTATTAAATTGGCTAAATAAATCAAAAATTTTATTTATACTATAAGTAGAAGTTTCTTTAATGGCATCACTTTTTAATTTAATACCAACTTGATAGATAATATCTTCTTGATAGTTTTTTTCTAATAATTGATGAATCATTTGCTGAGCATTCTTCCCATATTGTTGAATAAGTGAAGGTTTTTCGATAAAGCGCATGATCTTCTCTGCTAAATCATAAGCATTTCCGTATTCATAAATCAATCCAGTCTGATTATTTTTAACTAAAATTGGACTTTCACCAGTATTGCTGGCAATAATTGCCTTTCCTAATAGCTGACCTTCGATGGTAGTACGACCTTGTGCTTCAATGCTTGAACATGACAAAACAATATCAGCATGCTTAATCTCTGTAGTGGCATCATAGCTAAAATCTTTAAAATTAATGTAATTTTCTAAAATATTTTCTTTAATATATTTTTGTAAAAGCTTATAATAACTCTCATCTTTTTCTCCAATTAATATTAGCTTGATGTTTTTATATTTTTTTTCATTAATGATAATATTAAGCGCCTTCAATGCTTCTATTTGACCTTTATTGGGAGTAATAGCGCTCGGCATGATTATTTTAATAAGATTCTCATTATTTTTTTCTATCTGATCACTTTGTTCGAGTCTAATATGCGAATAAGCTACAAATACTTTATTGAGATAATTATTAACAAATAAAAACTTTTTTAAATTTTTTCCACAAGTGGTGACATAACTAGAATTACTAATGATAAAGTTTTTTACTTGTTCAAAAGCAAGAATGAAGTGATGTTTATAGCCTATATTGCCATATTCTCTGATATTCCAAATATGAGGTTTTTTAAGCAAATTAGCTAAAACAGCTCCCCATGGTATGACCATGGTTTGAGTCATAACAAAATTAAAATCAATGATGTTAAAAAAATGATAGTTTTTGACTATATTTGAAAAACTGTCAGCCATTAGGTGTGTTTGTTCTTTAACCCACCAACAATAATTAATAATTTTTACTGGAACTCCAATTTGTTTGAAAGCGATTTCCATTTCCCCCTCTCTTGGTAAGACGATTTGAAAAACACTACCATATTTGACAATCATGTCTTTAACTAATTCGAAAGCACATTTTTGGGCGCCACCACAAAAATTGGAATCATGGATAAAAAAAATATAACTTGAGGCTGACTGAGCTGAAAGAGCATAAAAAGAGAGTGGCTTGCCAGTCTTGAAATCGTTGGGATTTAGTTTTTTTATTAAGTAATCTTCGAAACTATAGAGATCGTATTTTAATTCGGTCAATAATGATAGAATGGTATTATTATCACTACTAACTTTTTCTATAAAAACTCTGACTTGCTGATTGAAACTTAATAATTTTCGGAAATTTTTATTATTCATAATTTTTTTTGAGTTATTAGGAATATTAATGGCTAAAACATCAACCTTATTCAATTCATCAAGTACATGATCGAGGTTGTCTAGAGAAAATTTTATTTCTTTTTTACTTTTATTGTTTAGAAGAATTAGTTCATTATTAGAAAAACTAATAATTTTATCCACTCCTTGAAGATTGGTTTGATAGTAAATAGAAAAAAGTGAGGAAGAATTAGTGATGGTCATTTTTTGGTTTGTTTTCCTTTTTAAATTTTTTTAAAAATAAAGATAGATTTTCAATTAATTTATGATTATGAATTTCTTTTTTATTACTATTTTTTTCTATAATTGGACTTAAAATTTCAATTTCTCCTTCGATAACAACTTTTTTTATTTCACCACTGGCGGGAAAAATTATTTGTGGATCGATTGTTTTAAAAACAAAATTTTGCCTATTGGAATAGCTGCAATTTGATTCAATTAATTTAATATCAAAAGGCAGAGTATTATTATACTCATCAAATACTTTGATGTTTATAATATTCAGTTTTAATTTATCAAAGAATAGGTGGTTTTCTTCCAAAGGATCAAAACGTAATTTTTTAATATTTTTAATTGATGATAAATTGTATGTTGATTTAAATTTTTTTTCATTTCTTAAAATATTTTGATAAAATACTTGATTACTTTTAAAGCCATCACCTAAGTCATAGTATAATCCTTGCACCCAAATTTGATTTTTATCTTTATTGATCTTTTGACTAATTTTTTTTTGATCAAAAACTACTTGTTTTTTAATACTTTTTTTTAAAATATTTTTATATACTTTTTGCAATGATAATAAATGAGAAGAAAAGGATGTCGGAGGATGCTTAATAATGTATTGACGCATTTTTTCTATTTTTAATTGATTTAATTGGTTTATTTTTTTTGCTAAGTCTTCACTATTAAGATTTTCGAACAAATAACCATTTTGCCCACTTCTAATCAATTCGATGGTGCCTCCAGCATTACTAGCAATAACTGGCTTAACATTGGCTAAAGCTTCATTGACGACAGTGGGGTAATTTTCATATATAATTGAGGGGAAAACTAATACATCTATGTTTTCAGAAATTAGTTGGTTGACTTGTTGATTGTCATAGCTTCCATGATAATAATCACGCCATTGAGGATAAAATTGATCTAGTTTTAATCCATAATTGCGATTAATCATACCATATATAATTAAATCAAATTTCTCATGACTTATCTTACTATACGCTTGCAACAAAATATTTAAACCTTTGGCTTCATCAATATTACTAAAATAACCTAATCTAATTTTATCACTAATACTTTTTTCATTAGAAACAATATTTTTATCTTCTTTTTTCAAACCATTGGGCAAATGAATAATTTTATTTTGACTAACACCAAACATATCAATAAATTTATTTTTTATAAAAAGAGAAGGCGAGATAAAAATATCTACCATTTCAATTATTTTTTTAGCCATAATATCTCTTTTAATTATTAAATTGTAATTATTTTCATATCCTTGTTTAAAAATACACTGCGCACAGTCGTGATTATTTTTACTTTGGCATATTTGAAAATTCTTATGCAAATGTATTTGTGAACAAAATAGCCAATAATCATGTAAAGTCATAACCATGGGAATATTATTATTTTTGATTATTGTAACCAAACCGAATGACAAATGTAGCAAATGATTAATATGAACAAGATCGGGATTAATAAACTTTAATAGTTTGTTAAAAATTATATCTACTTCCGAATCAGAATAAGTTTTATTAAAATTACTTTTATTTGCCTTTTTGTTAATTTTTAAAATGTGCATTCCGTCTTTATAATTAAAGTCAACATAGTAATCTTGCCAATCAGAAAAAACTCCTCTGCTAAATAAAAAAACTTCGTGACCAGCTCTCACTAAGGCTAAACCTAAATTATAAGTGTATATTTCCGTGCCAGCATGATGTTCTGGTGGTAGGTGATGACTAATTAGTAATATTCTCACTAATCCTTTCTTTTGGCTGAAAAAAGCGATTGTGCAGCTTTATAATAAAATTGTTGTTAGAGTTGATTGTTTGACTTTGTTGTTGATAAATTTCTAAAAATAATTTAGCGCCTTGATCCTGATAATTATGTTTAAATAAAAAAAATAATTGTTGGTATAATTTTTGTAAATAAAAATTATCAAAAAAGGTAATTTTCTTATTATCGGTCATTAGTAGTCGTCTCATGATATTTATTTCTTTAGAAAAATTTTTACCTAATAACTCTTGGTATAAAAATACTAAGCTCTTATTTGCATCTAAACATTGTTCTTGAAATGTCTGAAGACTAATATTTTCTTTATGTTGCCTGTATTTAATTAGTTTTTCTGAAATATTGAAAAACGATCCTTGATTGAGAATTATTTTGTGCCACAAATTAAAGTCTTGAGATCGATGATAATTATCGTCGTAATTATTGACTTGATTTAATATTTCTCTTCTAATAATGACAGTGGGATGAGCAAGGCAATTATAAAAATGCAGGCGAACATTTATTTCTGCTGGGTCAGTGGGATGGATAATTTCTCCTACATTTTGACCATTTTCATTAATAATCTGAGCAAAACTCCCGCACACCGAAACTTCCGGCTTCTCTTCCATCAGAGTCAATTGTTTGGCTAATCTTTCAGGCAAACTAATATCATCTGCATCCATCCGAGCAATATATTTGCCTCTGGCTTGAGCGATGCCAAAATTTAGTGATTTGGTTAGCCCAAGGTTAGTTTGATTTTTGAGATAAATAATTCTGGAATCCTGATAGCTTTTAACAATTTGCTCGCTACTGTCAGTGGAAGCATCATTAATGATAATAAATTCAAAATCTTGATAGGTTTGGGCTAGAATGCTATCGATAGCAGTGGCTAAATACTTTTCGCCATTATAAACAGACATCAAAACGCTAATAGTGGGCTGAGCTTTTTTCATCTTTAATATTGATATTATAACTCATAAAAAGGGAATAATTTGCAGTTAATCAATGGCTGAAAAAATCTTGATGTATTGCCGTCCACATTCTTCGAAACCATAATCACCAGCATGACTGAGCGACTTTTCTTGATAAACTGCTAAATTATCAAGACATAATTTGATTTTTGCTGATAGTAATTCGCTATTAAAAGCTTGATATGATTGAAAAACCTCATCGCTAACTGGGGCTAATAACTCTGGACTAAAGTGACAAAGTTCTTTCATGGATCCACTATCAAAGCCGACCACTGGCAAGCCAGCACTCAGAGCCTCAATAACGGAATTAGGACAAGGCGGATTAAGATGTGAATAAATAAAAAGATCCGCTTGGCTTAATAATTTGGCTAGAACTGGTAAATCAACAGAGCCGTGATATTTAAGATATGGTCTTTGGAAAAAAGGCTGAAGTTGCTCATTGGCAATCGGACCAACTAAATGGAGAGTGAAGTTGACTGACTGTGACCATAATTGATCGCAAGCGAGAATCATAGGCTCAATCATATCCAAATTGCGAAAATTACCAGTAGAAATGAAATGCTTTTTTGATGATAGTCGCCAGATCTTTTTCCTTGGGTGAAATATTTTTTGATTGGCGCCATTATAAATGATTTTAGTAAGATGAGCTGGGGCAGGACCAAACATAGCTTCGCATTGTTGCTGACTATAATAACTTTGGAAAATAATCACATCAGCGTATGATTGATATATTTTTTTGATATCTTGATTGAGTTTTTGATAAGTCTCTCCGTGCTTGGAAGGGTAATAAATGCCATCTAGGCGCTGGATGATTTTGCTGCCATCAGCTTTGATTTGGTCCAACTGATGAAGATCGTGACTAATGGGAAAAAAAATGTGATCGCCAGCTTGGTAATTAAGATGATAAGCAAACTTTACTTCATCAAGATAAGTGCGGAGATTATACATGAAGGTGGCTGGGCCGCCGA
>CAZMIQ010000003.1:23239-24583 GCA_964566525.1 uncultured Pseudomonadales bacterium
ACATGGTGTTGCTGGGGGAAGGGGATGAAAATTGACATAAGGTTATTTTACCACAGTCCAAATTTCGCCCCAAACGATTTTAGTGATTAGAGGCTTAAGACCGGCTGCTTGCATTTCTGCCCAAAATTCAGCTTGCTTATACTCAATGAAATGTGTCTGGTCCAAACGATAATCTAAACCTAATTCCTCTTGCAGAGGTACACGCCAATCTCTTTCAAATAAAGGAACTCGTAAAATTATTTTTTTGGGTTGATAATTTTTTTTGATTTGACGCAAAAATTCAACTCTTTTTTCTAGATGTTCTAGGACATTGGACATAACAATGGTGTCAAATTTTTTATCTGGTAAATCTTTGAGGGCGTCGCCCCATAAATAGGTAATATTTTTGCGCTTGAAGTTTTTTTGGGCTTGGTCGATATTGCCAGCAACTAAATCAATTCCATAAACTAAACCATGATTGGTTTTTTGGGCAAGGTCAAAAGTTAAAGCCCCATTGCCACAGCCAATATCTAAAACTAACTCTCCTTCCTTAATATTATCAGTGAAAAACTTGTGATACTGAGTATGTTTGTGTTTGGTGTGAATGCCACGACCATAAAGAATGGCTTGTTGGCCCTGCAGGCTATAAATAGCTTTTTCCAAATGAAATAAGAATTTTAATGAATCTGCAGGTTCTAATTGCTTCACTTGATGAATAATTGAAGCAATGAGATCTTCGCTTGAATTTTGATTTTTTTTAAATCCAATCAAGTGAGATATTTTTGATGTGATTTTTTTTGATAGTTTTTCTAATGGCATTGGTTTTATCCTTTAAACTTGGAATTTTGTGGTCGTGAGTTTCCACAAAAATCATTTTTACCTGCTTATATATTCCGCTAGCAATTATTTTTTCTAGTAATTCACATTCGGCTCCCTCGATGTCAATTTTTATCACAGTAATTTCTTCTTTTATTTTTTTAATAAACTCCACTAAGTCAATAATTTCTATTTCTTGATATTTGCTTTTTAAAACATTGCTTTTCTCGGCGATAATTGATGAGCCAGTAGACCACATTACTTCATTTTGATCCGAGTTTTCATGAAAAAATAATTTGGTTGTGGTGTTTTTATCCCACACACCTTGATTGTAAATTACTACTTTTTTATTATCTTCAAATTTTTTTTGTAATTCCTTAAATGCGTATGGATTGGGTTCGAAGGCGTATACCTTTTTGGCGTATTGTGCCATCTGAGTGGTTACGACTCCGACGTTGGCACCACAATCAATGCAGGTTTCTACATTGGGCAAACTCGCCAAGTAGTCACTCATATTGCTAATAGTTTTTCTTTTGAATAAATGCATAG
>CAZMIQ010000004.1:0-23420 GCA_964566525.1 uncultured Pseudomonadales bacterium
CCCACTTCGCCTCTCAAAAAAAAACACCTAAATCATCTCTATCAAGGCTTTTCACTCCTAGAAGTAACCCTTCATACCGGTCGAACCCATCAAATTCGCGCTCTTTTTACTCATTTGCAACACCCTTTAGTAGGCGACACTGCTTATCTTTCTAAAAATAAAGCCAAAATTGACCCTCTCTGGTGTTCAAGACAGTTTTTACATGCTAGTTATTTAGCTTTTATTCATCCTCGAACCCAAGAAAAACTCACTTTTACTTCACCATTACCGCAAGATTTGCAAGAAACACTTATTTACCTTGGGTCTAATTAATGCAATTTTTGCAACAAATTTATTTTTTATTAACGCATATTTACATTATTATTAACGCATAGTCTGGAAATAAACCGTAAATTTTAAATATAAAACCATCTAGCATCTCACATTTTTGCAATCATAGTTAATCTACCAAAATCATAGTAAATCCTAGTTCAAATGGCTTTTGTCACCTCCAATCCCCGATAAAGAATGGCTTAGGAATGGAACCTTCAATTACCTTGCACTTTCATCACTCCAATGTTATAATAACTCCTTATGTTGTCAATTTCACACGCTGTCACTGGCGCCTTCATTGCTTACACTATTCCCAATATCTGGATTTTCGCCCCACTAGCTTTTATTTCACACTTTTTTCTTGATCACGTCAAACATTTTGACGTTGGCACCGGCATCAAAAAAAAATCACGTCGACTCGCATGGACACTTTATTGGACCATTATTGATTTACTCTTAGCAGCTCTGCTTATCATTCTCATTTGGCAACAAAAACTCACCAATTATCATTGGCAATTATGGATTGGTGCCTTTTTTGGCATTCTACCCGATCTACTTGAATCTACAGATCTTTTCTTTCATCGTACCTTTAAAATTCTTACTCCCTTATATCATCTTCACGAAAAAGTCCACCGCTCCACCACCAATGTTTTTTGGGGTCTATTACCTCAATTTATATTAATTACTGTCATTAGTTTATTAGTCATCTTCAATTGATAGCCATAATTATAAGTCGCTCTCAATAACTCACCAAAACGGCCCATCTTTTTTCTCAAACGATATATCTTGGCATTAATTGCATTAGTCGTCCACTGCCCAGTTTCATGCCAAATTAAATCAATTAATCTATCTCTTGAAATTAATAAATTGTTATTTTCAATAAAATAAGCCAATAATTTGCAATCAGTAGTTGTCAAAGAATTTGCGTGCCCATCCACTTCCACAGTCATATTTTTTGTCGAAAAAACAAAATTTTTATCATAACAAAAAGTCTTTTTATTAACTTTAATGGTCATATTTAATAAAATTTTTACTTTTTGCATTAATTCTATCTTAGAAAAAGGCTTCGGTAAATAATCATGCGCTCCAGTAATTAAACCTAATTCTCGCTCTTTTACTCCACCCATCTTACTCAAAATCAAAAACTTAGTCTGAAATGATTTTTTTCTCACCAAATCTATCACTCTCAAACCATCACCATCAGTTAAATTTCTATCTAAAATTATTAAATCAAAATCACTTTCCGCTATCATACCTAAAGCTGATTTTAAATTTTCTGCCAACCAGCAATCACAATCATTAATTTGTGTATAAATTAAACTCCTTAAAGACAAAGCCAAACAATGATCATCCTCCACTATTAATAATTTGTATTTATTATTCATATATTACTTTCAATTACTAAAATTCTGAATCTTTTGATATAATACTCTTAATTATATCATAAAAATAACTAAAGACGAATAATAACCAAAACTATCCCCGATGGTGTAATGGCAGCATCACAGATTCTGACTCTGTTGATCTTGGTTCGAATCCAAGTCGGGGATCACGAAAAGCCCTGCCTATATAGGCAGGGCGTCTTTTATAATTGATTTCTTCTATTTTGCAACCATGGGGAATCCTCCAATTTCCTAATGGCCGACACTCTCCCATCAAATTCAGGTAAGACCGACACTGTCCCCATTCTCTTCACTTCAGGTGGAATCGTTGAACCTAATCTTGGATTAGTATTCACTACAAATTCCACCACATTAACTCTGCTCCCTCCAGTACAACGATATTGATTGGTTGGATCAGTGTGAATATTTTGTTTCACATCGCCCACTACAAATCGATATTTAAATCCATTATCAAATTCTATTTCGAACCGCTCGCCCACCGTCCGTGTATAAAGCAATCACATACTCGAATTCCTGAGTGTGCGAATTGTAATAAACTATTAATCCATTTTCATCAATTAACCAATCATCTCGAAACGCGTATTGTGCGCTCGCTGGATTGGTGATTGCCTGCCAAGACATGAAACTATGAAAACTTGTATCTAGATTTGGCACAGCCAAACTTTTTCTTTTTCTAAAAAGCTTAACCTCAACTGGTTTGAAAATTTCACTTTCGACATCAGCCGCCTGCGCTACTTTAATTTGTGCCGGCTTGCTAAACCAATAAATCAAATTATCAAAGTTTAACTCTACCACCCACAAACCTAACAAAATCACAGTCGCCATCCACACCAAACCTACCACTACTTTAACCAATATTTTTCTTATCTTCTTCATCGTCCATCTTCCTCCTCTATTATAATGAGACCTATCCTTTACATAACCTACTAAAATAAATATTGCCGCCAGAATAATAAAAACATCAGCCAAATTCATCACAATCCATTGGCCAATGTCAATAAAATCTATCACGTAACCGTAAAAAAAACGGTCGATCATATTACCAATTGTGCCCGCTAATGCAATTGCACAACCCCAAATCAGCCACTTATTATCCATTCTAATAACTATTCTCCAAACAAAAAAAAGCACTAAACCTAAATTTATAAGCAAAAGTATGACTTGGGTCGGTTCACAACCCTGCCGGAAACCAAAACTCATGCCATGATTTTCGACATACTTGATCGCTAGCACTCCTTCCAATATTGTTAAAGTTTCCAACTGATGATATTCGTACATCCAAATTTTACTTGAATAATCAAGTAAAATCAAAGAGGCTACCACCAGCCACAAGTACTTTCTCACTCAAACCACCTCCAAAAAATTTTGAAAAATCTATTTATAAAAGAGCAAAAACTGTCTTCCTCTAACAGTTTATATCTCTTATTATACCAAAAAACATCATTTTTGTCAATCCTATAATATCAATCAAAAGTGATTAAAAACAATCAAAATATAATAAAAACTATCAACCCTACCAACCTACTTAAATGCCACATATTCGCTCAATTTATTACTTAAAACATCTAGCAAAGCAGTTATTAAGTTGCCAATCGCCCACTATCTACTTATCCAATAATATTTATTCTTTCACCACTAAATTGAAAATTTTCCCCATAATATAGATTTTTTTAACAATTATTTTATTTTCCAAATTCTTTTTTATCTTTTCTCTCCCTAAAACTTCAGTCCAAAGCCATGCCTCATTTTCCACTTCACTCATCACAATCTCTATTTCATCTCTCACTTTCCCATTAATTTGGATTGGCAAGATTTTTTTCTCCACTTTAGCTAATTCTTCATCATATTCTGGCCAATTAGTCTTAAAAACACTCTCTTGCTTACCTAAACTCGACCATAATTCTTCCGTTATGTGTGGCGCCAAAGGAGCTAATAATTGCAATAATTTTTCATAGTCAGCTTGCGCAATTTGCTCACTTTCTTGCATTTTATTGGTCAAAATCATCAAAGCTGACACTGCTGTGTTTAACTTAAATTCCGCAATATCCATTGTCACTTTTTGTATTGTTTGATGCAATAAAGACATATACTCTGCCTGACTTACCTCTTCTACCACTTTTTCTTTCAACTCCCAGACTTTCAGTAAAAACTTACGCACCCCTACTACGCCCTGCGTATTCCAAGCACAAGGGCTACCAAATGGCCCCATAAACATCTCATAAACACGCATCGCATCCGCTCCAAATTCATTCACTATTTCATCAGGATTAATGACATTATTCCATCTTTTACTCATCTTCCTACCATCTTCTGCTAAAATCAAACCAACATGCTGTAATTTCGTAAATGGTTCTTTCGTGCTTACCACCCCCAAATCATATAAAAATTTATGATAAAACCGTGCGTAAATTAGATGTCTAGTCGCATGCTCTGCTCCACCCACATAAAAATCTACCGGCATCATATATTGTTCTTTTAATGAATCTACCAACATTTTTTTATTCTTTGGATCAAGATAACGCAAATAATACCAGCTACTTCCAGCCCATTGTGGCATTGTATTCGTTTCTCTTCTCGCCTTACCACCACAAATTGGACATTCGACTTCCACCCAATCCTTAATATTTACTAAAGGCGATTCACCCGTACCAGAAGGCTCATAATTTTCTACCGCTGGCAACTTCAATGGCAAATCTTTTTCCGCTACTGGAACCACACCACAACCATCACAATGAATCATTGGTATTGGCTCACCCCAATAACGTTGTCGCGAAAAAACCCAATCTCGCAATTTATAATTTACTTTTTTCTCCGCTAAATTATTCTCCTGTAAGTCAAACACGATTTGCTCTCTTGCCTCCTCACTCGAAAGACCATTATACTTACCAGAATTAATCAAAACTCCCTCTTGTGTATTAGCTTGATTTTCTTTTTCATTATCGACCACAATTACTTTTTTAATTGGTAATTGATACTTCTGCGCAAATTCAAAATCCCGCTCATCATGAGCAGGCACTACCATCACCGCTCCCGTACCATAATCGCCTAAAACATAATCTGCCACATAAACTGGCACCTTCTCTCCATTAACTGGATTAATTGCCCATAAATCGTCAACTTTTACTCCAGTTTTCACTCGGTTCAAATCAGTTCTTTCAATTTCGGACTTACTTTTGCATTCTCGACAGTATTCAATTACTTGAGGGTTAAAATTATCATTAGTCCATTTTTGACTCTGCTTTTCCCACCATTCTGGTGCGACCACCACTGCCGTACAACCACCAATCGTGTCAGCCCTTGTAGTAAACACTTCTATCATTTCTGCCACTTTTTCACCTTTTTTCTCCAAAGTAAATTTTAATATCGCCCCCTGACTTCTCCCAATCCAATTTGTCTGCATGGTTTTAATAAAAGGTTCCCAATCCAAATCTAGCAAATCTTGCAACAAACGATCAGCATATTTAGTAATACGCAATACCCATTGTCTCATTGGCTTCTTTTCAATTACACTCCCACAACGTTCGCACTTTCCATCTTCCAAATCCTCATTCGCTAAACCAGTCATACAGGCTGGACACCAATTAATCGGCGCATATTCTTCATAAGCCAATCTTTCAGCATCAATTTCTTTTTTTTGCTCTTCATCTAATTGATAATAATTATCCGTTCCAAACTTCTTCTCTATCAATCTTCTAATTGGTTGAGCTTTATTTAATCGCTCATCATAATAATTTTCATACATTTGTAAAAAAATCCACTGCGTCCATTGATAGAAACTTGGATCGGTCGTATTAACTTCTCGTTCCCAATCATAAGTAAAACCCAAAACAGACAATTGTTGCTTAAAAACTGCTATATTTTCCGCTGTCGCTTTCGCCGGATGAATCTTATTTTTTAATGCATAGTTCTCTGCTGGCAAGCCAAAAGCATCCCAGCCCATCGGATGTAAAACATTATAGCCCTGCATCATCTTTTGTCTGGCAACAATATCAGTCGCAATATAACCTTTCGGATGACCAACATGCAGCCCAGCTCCACTGGGATAAGGAAACATGTCTAAAACATAATATTTAGGCTTTTTTTTATCATTACTTGTTTTATACAATTTTTTTTCTTGCCAAATTTTCTGCCACTTTTTTTCAATTATTTGATGATTATATTTTTTCTGTATCATATACTCTATTATAACTCAATATTGACTTAATCAATGCGTTAAATATTTCTCTTAAATTTTGATCTATTATGACATCTTGACATTAACCAATAATTAACTTAAAATTCAACAATATGTTTGGTTTAATTATTCTTGTCATTATCGGCTTATTAATCTATTATTTTTATCCTAAAAGCACCTTATCTTCCACCGAGCAACCAACCATTACAGACGAAATTTCAAAATTAAAACGAGCTCACAATGAACTCCAACAGTGTCAACTAGCCGATCCACAAATACAAACCGAAAAAGAAAATATTAGTAGTGCTTTATTTAATCTTATTTACAAATTAAAACAAAAAACCAATGAACAAACCTCTGCTTCATCCCTCAAAAATAATCAATCAGAAATATCAACCAATCTCGCCTCTCCAGTTTTTGCCCCAATTTCTCTCATTGCCAAAAAAACGGCTCCACCAATCGACAATACCAATATTTTACTTTTTATTGGAGCTTTTTTGATTGTTACTGCCGCCGGTCTTTTTATTGGCTATAGTTATGACAATCTTAGCAATATCTTCAAATTTTTCGCCCTTTCTCTTTTTGCTCTCACTTTTTATCTCAGCGGCTTATATTTATACAAAAATAAAACTCATCTCAAGCCAGCTGGTCTTACTTTTCTCATCATTGGTCTTATTCTTTTTCCACTTTTAGGTATCGGCTATCATAACCTTTTTCCTGAAACTAATACCTACAATGTTATGATTGCCTTTTCCCTTCTTACCTGTAGTATTTATTTCTTTACCTATCAACTCATTGCCCAAAAAGCCCTCATTTACCTCAGTCTTCTTTCTTTCCTCATTTTTGAACAAACTTTCGTCTTACGCTTTGGTCTCCCAAACATTTTTCATAGTGTCTTTAATCTCATTACTGCCGCTATTATCCTCCTTGCTGCTCGAATTGAAAAAATTAAAGCCAATAATCTCAATCAAGACTTCACTTTCATCTCACACTTATTGGCTCCCACCTCACTCTTATTAATCTTCCAAAGCGCAAATATTTCTGAAAGTTTCCTTTTTGACTTTGGTCTTAATAGTGGTATTTTAGCCCTTTTCTATTATCTCAATCTTCTCCTTTCTCCCAAAAAAGAGATGCATTATCAATTTTCTTCCCTCGCTCTACTTTCCTCCCTAACAGCTTTTCTCTTCCATTATCAAGTCGAGTTTCTCACCATTATTTTAATTTTAACCATCACTAATTTTAGCTTACTTTATTTAGGTAATTTCACTAAATATTGCCCTCTCAAAAATAATATTTTTGCTTATCTCACTCAAGTCGCACTTTTTGTCACTATCATTAGCACTAATTTTTTTAATCAAGATAATTTAGCTCTCATCAATCTCATCGTCTTGAATTTTATGATTCTCGTCAATTTTGGCTATACTTATTTTCGCCGTCAACCATCTATCGAATACTTACTCTTTTTTATTCTCAGTTTTGCTTTCACGCTCTATTTTAGCCTCAAAAATATATTTCCTGATTATCATCTCTTACCTCACTACGGAATTCTGCTCTCTTGCAGTCTGCCCCTACTTTACGCTTATTTACATCGCAATTTTATCCCTCATCTTCAAACTATTTTTTGGCTCATATTGATTAGCAATATGGTCAGTACTCTTGATTATTTTTCTGTCTCCACTTACGGTTTCTTTTTAGCCACTCATCTTGTCTTTTTCGTCACTTACTACTTGCTAGAAAAAAATTATTTTACTCTTTATCTCAATTTACTTTTCCCCGTCTTCATTCTTTTCAATCTCCAATATTCACAAAGCTTATCCCTTCATCACTTATTGGCATTCTTCTCCATCATTAGCCTAAGTTTTCTCACTGCTTATTATTATCAATTCAAATGGTTTAATCAAGCCTTTATTCCTGCCTTAATTTATCAAGCAGCCAGTCTTTTTCTGGTATTTCAAGATAGCAATTCTGTTTCAATTATATTCAGTCATTCAGACCAATTTTTGGCTTACTCTCTCATCATCTTATTTTCTAGTCTTAGCTTTATTATTCCTTATTGTCATACCAAAAAAACGCTTTTTCTCCAAACTATCGGCACCTTGCTCATTTTTAGTTTTTATTCATTCATGGCTTACGACAATCCTTATGATTTTCCTTTTATTAATATTGCGCTCCTGCCATGGTCACTATTCTTTTTATGCTCTCATTTTTACCAAAAATATTTCCTCGCCAAAGAAAATGATTATTATCTTACTTTAGCTAGTTTCTTTTTAATTCTTCCCACCACTATTCTTGCTCCTTTTATTCAATTTTTTCAACTCGTCCTTTTAATTGAGGGCTCTCTTTTAATCATTTTGGGTCATACTCATGCGCTCAAAAACATCAAAAATATCGGCCTTCTTGCCGTTATTTTAGACGCTATTTTCTTTATTAGTCCATTTATTCTCGATATTCCCAGCTGGCTTATTCTTGGTTTTACCGGCTTGCTTTTCCTTAGTATCTCTGTTTTTCTCGCTATGAAGAAAAAAGAGCAAAGAATATAACTGATCACACCAAAACAATCTTATCACATTCTTTTAAAGCATACTTCACTAGTATAGCCCTTACGCTCTTACATAAGAAAAAGCTTTTTTAACTAGCGACTATTATTCCAAGCTCACATTAACTACTGCCACAAAAAAAAGCGACCAAACGGTCGCTTTTTATTTTCTATTTCTTTTTATTTTTTCGCTTCTTCCTTTTTTGCCAAATTACCTTCCCACTTTACTTCTTCATAAAAATTCGCCATCGTTGTCACTATATATGGAGTTAACCACAAAAAACCAATTCCAAGTGTGAACATTGCCAAAATCCCCCACCCAATAAAGCTTAATTGTAAAACAAAAAAGCGCATCTTATGACCTTCCATCATTTGACTAGATTTTTTCAAAATGTCATTAGGATTCATATCTGGATTTTCATTCAAAATATAAAAAGCTTGGCTATATTTAATGCCAGCAATAATTCCAGGAATAATCAAAAGTAAAGTCCATAAAAGAATCTTCAAAAACATCAATATATACAAGACTGTCGTTTCTTTAAATTTGATAAAGCCTTCCTTAATTAAACCCAATTCTACCTTTCTTCCCTGTGAAAGATCGTAAAAATATTTAGTAGTCGCATATGCCAATGGCCCAGCAATTAAAAAAGACACTATCATTTCTAGTGTATTAGAAAGTTTGCCAATTATTAAAGAAGGTGCCATAGACATTAATAATATCACCAAGGTAAAAATTGCCGAATCTTTCCACTTATTTTGCAGCTGTTTTTTTGCCGCTTCTTTTAATTGCGCTCTTGTTTGCATAAGAACTTTCTAACTAACTTATATGCCTCAATTATACCACTTTTTACAAAAAAACACTCAAATTAAACTAAATTAAAACTGAGTGTTTTATTATCATGTTGCGGAGCTAGGAGTCGAACCTAGCCTGCGAGATTATGAGCCTCGCGTGCACCGTACACTACTCCGCGTGAATTGTTTTTTCAACAATAATTGAATTATACCATATTCTATGATAAAATACAACCTCTTAACACCTTGAACCTCTTTATCATCATATGGCGAGATAGCTCAGTTGGTTAGAGCGACGGATTCATAAACCGTAGGTCCCCAGTTCAAATCTGGGTCTCGCTACTTTTTTTCTAATCAAAAAACATTTTTTAATGTTATAATATCATCTGTTCTTTACATTCATTTATTCCCTGATAGCTCAATGGCAGAGCGCCCGGCTGTTAACCGGTAGGTTCTAGGTTCGAATCCTAGTCGGGGAGCCAAAACTCTATAAACAAAAAAAACAGCTAGCCATTATTTTCATCTAAATACCAATTTGCAGGATTGTTAATAATATATTGACGAATATTATTTAACGATTTTTCATCACGAATAATGTGGTCATAAAATGATTTTTGCCATTGAAAAATTTTTTCACCCAACAACAAATTGATGTTTTTTGCAGAAAATGTTTTAAACCCACGAATAATTTCCGATAATCCATGTATTTTCGTGACCGTAGGGAACGGTTTTAAACCGTTCCCCACAACCAAACCGTTCCCTACCAAACCGTTCCCTACCAAACCGTTCCCTACCAAACCGTTCTCCATCAAAACATTTGCATTTTCAATCGTCACAATTCCATGCACATGATTTGGCATAATAATAAATTCATCCAACAAACAATTTTTATAATGGTTTGACAAATCCAACCAACATTTTTTCGTTATTTCACCAAATTCGTTCAAAAACATTTTTCCATTTTCAATTTTACAAAAAAAATCATCTCTATTTTTAATGCAAATCGTTACAAAATAAAATCCGTTTTTTAGAATAATCATAATTTTTTAATCTATTTAGTTTACGATTTTTTATTTTTCCCATATATAATCCTGCTTATTATTTTCATATCCCTCCTCATTAATTTGTTCCAATACTAACTTCAAACATTTTGATATTTTAATTATTTTAGCTATACCCATTAATTAAAACAACCTTTTTCCATCAGAAATATTTATATTTAGTTCTTTTGCTCTACTAGCTTGTTTATAAGGATTAATTTTTTCAACTATGCCATCATGCCTAAAAAACGAACCCGTATTCTTAAACCAAAATGTAACATTTGCTTTCACGCATTGTTCACGAATATTCAATACCCAATCATAATCACATTCACGAGCCTCCCTCCCCGTTTCTCCCCCAACTGTAATATGATCTATTCCATGAAGATATGGAGTTAAATCTATCACTTCTAAAAGTGGCGCGCAAGCAACAAAACGTCGCTTAATCGGATAGGATAAAAATAGTGGTAATCTATAATCAGCTAATGCTTGATTTTCCACCGTACAACCAATATTTATATTATCATAACCTGCGCCCCAATCATCTGGAAGTGATACTAAAAAACGGTCAATCCGCTTTGTTAAAATCAAAAAGTCTATATCTGACCGCTCCTTAATCATAGCCCAAACCTCTTTACGCCACTCATCTGCTTCAGGAAGAAAAAAATCCGTCGCAAAGCAAGTTGGAAGAATTTTATTTCCTTTAATATTATATTCACCTTTAGCGTTTTTTCTAATAGGCCAATCAAATTTATCCGTTTTTTTTATTGTATTTTGTCCACAGCGCTTCGAATATGGACCATAAAAATAACAATATGTACAACCATCACTTATTTTGTAACATCCTGTCCAGGGTTCCCAACTCATAAGTACTCTCCCTTTTTTGTTTTATTGTTTTAATATTGTACTATAAGAACCTGCTGTATTTTCATCAACTAGTAATTTAACCCCTAATCAAAAATAATTTAGCCGATAGTAGCTGAGATTAATAAATTATGTGTGTACTAAATTGGGGACTTGACAACTCCTAAAATAGCTAACTTATAAAACTTGAGAAGTCAACAATTTGGAGGATGGTTTTTATAGTATAATAAAAGCTAAATTATTAAGGTTTGTTTACGTAAAAAGTAAATTAGTTAAAAACATAAATATATTACGTTTAATATTAGAATGACTAAATGTCTTTAGCAAATAATAATAAAAAAATAAAATTTATAGATTTATTTGCTGGAATTGGCGGATTTCATTTAGCTATACATGAAGTTCTACATGCTGAATGCGTTTGTGTTTCTGAGTGGGATAAATTCGCACGTCAAACTTATAAATTTAATTTTGATAAAATTTCTCCAAAAATTTTCATCGAGAAACCTAACACCTATAGCCATATCCAAAGTATGATGTCAAACGATTTTTTGGGAGATATAACCAAAATTAAACCAGAAGAAATTCCTAATCATGACGTTCTTTGTGCTGGCTTTCCATGCCAACCTTTTTCTTTAGCGGGATTAAAAAAAGGATTTTCTGATACAAGAGGAACATTATTCTTTAATGTCGCTCAAATTATTAAAATAAAGAAACCGAAGGTTGTGTGGCTAGAAAATGTAAAAAATCTAAAAAACCATGATCGCGGCAATACATTTCAAGTTATTGTAAATACATTAAAAGAACTTGGTTATACAATATATAGTCAAGTTCTAAATGCCAAAGATTATGGTTTACCTCAAAACAGAGAAAGAATATATATAATTGGTTTTAGAAATGATATACCAATAAAAAAATTTTGCTTTCCAAGTAAAATGCTAAAAAAGACAAGACTTGGTGATATTTTAGATAAAAATGTTGATGACAAATATACTATTTCTGATAAATTATGGAATGGACATCAAAGAAGAAAAAAAGAGCATCAGTCAAAAGGGAACGGATTTGGATATTGCTTATTTAATGAGGAGTCTCAATATACTAGCACGATCTCTGCTAGATATTATAAAGATGGATCAGAGATTCTGATAGAACAAAAAGCTAAAAATCCAAGAAAACTATCTCCCAGAGAAGCATTGAGATTGCAAGGTTTTCCTGAGTGGTACGAATTTCCGGTTTCTGATAATCAAGCCTATAAACAATGCGGAAATTCAGTAGCTGTTCCAGTTTTGAAATGTATTGCACAACAAATAAAAAAAACAGGCGTATTTGATAATTAGTTGTATTTCTCAGTTATTAATTTGTCCCAAAATAGATTATTTGCTCTCCATTGCATATAAGGTCTGTTATTACCTTGATACATGCCGCTGTCAAAGAATACATCTCCATTCTTTACATATTCAATCCACACATCAAAAGATATTGGCTTACCAAAAACAATTTCTACATAAATATTTTCATCATTTGTTTTGCACTTAAACCAACCTTTTTGATTAAACTTCTTTTCCAATTTATTTTTTATTATATTTGCTGACCATTGTGCTAAAATAACATTTTCATGTTTATATTTTTTGGGAATCAAATAATTTTTGATTGGTCTTAAATCTTTTTTATAATTATAAACGGCTAAAATATTATTATTTTCAGCTACAATGAGTTTTTGACCATAAGTATTCCATTTATTGATTTTTGGTACTGGTTCTCCAGACCAAGAATATCTGTTACCTTTTTTAATATTTGCTTTACCAAATATCCGCAAAAAATCATCTCTAGTAATAGCAGTATCCCATATGTGTATGTCTGGAGACCAATCACCGAAGGTTGTTTTTGATCCAGTTTCATTTTTCATTTCATATCCACCAATGTCAGGAGCATTACTTGCATTATGACTTATGCCCATTTGAGTTTCTAACCAATGGCCCACTTTCCCGTCATGTTTAACGTTTGAACCATGAGTGTCAGCCTTTTTTCCTTGCACATTTTTTTTAAATAAATCAATTATTATTTGTTTACTATTAGCCATTATATCTTCTCCCAAAACTCCGCCCAGCTAACTTTGAGTCCATCAATAATTTTTTCTAGATTAACAATACTTATGTTTCTTTTACCTGCCTCGACAGAAGCAAAATATGTTCGATCCATACTTATTTTAAGAGAAAATTTTTCTTGACTGAGTCCAATTTTTTGTCTTAATTCCTTAATTCTTTTTCCAACTTTTACTTGTATTTTCATATTTTACTAGTATATAAAAAATGGCAAATAAAACAACGGTTTTTAAGTCACAACTTGCTAAATATAAATCAAAAATTGATCTAAATTCTATATAAAAAACAGGTGGATTACTTTTACAACAATAGATTTATACGAATACTAACATATCTCCTTCTTTTTCTAATCCTTCTTCGTCTTCTTGTGTTTCTTTTTTTACTTCTTGTACATTCCTTGATAGTCTGCTTGCGTCCGTTTTAAATACTCCTCTAGCTCCTTCTTTGACAATCGTCTTATTGTCATCCCTGTTTCCATTGTCAATCTTTCCTGCAATCCCTTGAGTTGTTTTTGTTTATCCGTCTTTTGATCTGCCATAAAGTCTTCCTTTCACCAAGGGACAATTTTGCCCTTTTATCTCTACTACTTTTTGCCCTTTATTATACTTCCAAGCCAGTCAAAAAACCTAATCTATTTTTTTCAAAATCGTCCAACCCCAATCTTGACTACATTCCCCCCTCTCAATCACTTCCGCTGGACCAAATAAAGTCAATTCATGGAATTTATCCACTCCATCAGTGAAAGTTGCTAATTCATTTATAACCACCAATAAATTCGCTTTGTCGGCCCCATCATATATTTCTTCCACTTGGACACCCTGTTTCGCCAACCCATACCAAAACTCTTTCCCATCATGCAAAAGATGAACGCCTGATTGTACAGCCACATAAACTGGTTCATTGATTTTTTTACTAATTTGATTCATACAAATATCAAGTTCTGCCACTGTCCTGAACACCTGCTTATCAAGCGGGCTCACCACTAGCAAAAATATCCAATAGAAAACAATCAGCAAAGAACTTATGCTATTAATTGGCTGAGGTAAATTCACCAAGCCAATCAGCATGAAAAATAACACACAGAAAATATAATGCGCCTCAATATTAAAAGGAATAATCAAACTAAAAAAAATTGTAATTAGCAAACCTATTGTCGCCAAAAACAAATTCGACTTAATTAATTTTTTTCTTTCCTCAGTAGTTTTACTCTTAATAAATTTATAACCACAAAATCCAATCAAAAACAATAAAATTACCACCCCCAACCATAAACTATTCACTGAAAAATCAATAATTTTCTCCAACCTAATCATCATCGGCTCTCTTATGCTCGCCATTCCCCCATTAATTATAGTTGCCATCATTCTTTTGCTAATTTGAAAAGAATATTTAAGTTCAAATAAAATCATCGGTAAATAAAAAAATAACATCCCACTTATCAAGCCTAAAAACCAATACAAAAATCGTCTTTTAAAAAGTATTATCGTTATCACTAAAAAAGCTATCGCTCCAGGAATCACAGACATATTCAAAGAAGTGGCTAAAGCCACCAAAATACCACTCACTACTAAATAAATAACTAATTTTATTTTAAATTTATTCTCTAATTTCAAAGCATTTTTTAATAAATAAAACGCTGTCACCAAAGGTGCTATAATAAAAGAGGGGTTCCATACAAATCTAGATTGAATAATAAATTGAGGAGAAAAGGTTAATAAAAGCACTAACAAACAATACGACCAATGCTGTTCTTTTTTATCAATAATTAACCAACCGGTCACCACTATGAAAAACCAACAGTAAACTAAAAGTGTTATTTGACTATAGAAATAATTACCACCACTTACAAGATAAAAAGGGTATAACATATAAAAATAAATCGGACTAACATTCATTGGTAAAGCCGACACACCAGGACCCAAAATGGGGATTTTTCCTAGATTTTGCCATTTCCACATCACCCAAGCATCTCTACCCGCATCTCCCATAAAAAAATAGCTTTGCTGCAAATTATAAAATCGAACCACCAACCAAATAATTGCCAAACAAAACAAAGCTGTCACCAAAAATATTCGACTATCAATCTTTTTAATCTGCATTTCCCACAATTATATCATAAACTCACTTTTAAAATTTACCTCTACTTTTATTCGCAAATAAAATTTGCCAACCCCCAAAACTACCCTCGACCCCCCTTATTACCATAAAAAAACCGTTGGAATTAACCAACGGTCTTGGATTTTCACCACTTTTCAATCTGTTTTTTTGATATTCAAAATACCCATATCTTCCATCATCATTGTTATAAACACAAAAATGTAAGTGATCCTGTATCCTAAATCTCTATCAACTAAATTCACAATCCGGTTAGCAATATCATCTCCCGCAATCACAAACACAGGAATCATCGCAAAAATGAAAACTACTGCCAAAATAAAGTAAAGGATGGCAGTGACAAAAATGGCCAGAACACCATTAGCCGCAACAGAAACGAAAAAATTAAAAATCTTGCTAAACATATTTATTACCTCCATCAAGATTTTTTTAAAGAGCAAATCCAAAAAACAAAATGCCCTTTTGTTTGCAAAAAGGCTCATCCACTATTGGATGACATATATTATAGCATACAATGTCAAAACAAGTGTATAATACCACCATCAATAATTTTTAGAAATCACATTATGACTATCAAAATTTCTCAAGCCCACACTTTACTATTTGAAAAAAACAAACCTATCATTAAAGTTTGCGATGTCTATCTTCAAGCCGATCGCCTTGCCGCTATTATTTCCGATCATCGCACCCCCGCCCCCTTTTCACCCACCAAAACCATCGACGGCCAAGGAAAACTTCTCTTACCAGGCTTAATTAATGGTCACACTCACGCATATATGACTATCCTCCGCCATTATGCTGATGATTTACCTTTTCACGATTGGTTATTTAAAAAAATCATTCCCAGAGAAAATAAGATGACCGAAAAAGACGCCTATTGGAGCACTATGCTTGCTTGTGCCGAAATGCTCCTGACGGGCACCACTTGTTTTCTCGATATGCACATGTTCCCTAATGCTGTCGCTCAAGCAGTAATTGATAGCGGCATGAGAGCTGTTTTATCTCGCGGCTTAGTTGGAGGCAGTAATCCAGATGGACAAAAAAGGCTTCAACAAGCCGAAGCAGAAATATCTCAATATCAAAATCATCCTCGACTTTCCTTCATGTATGCTCCCCACGCTATTTATACCTGCGATCAAGAATTATTGCAGCTTTCCCGCACGCTTGCCAATCAAAAAAACCTCTCTCTTCACCTACATCTGAGCGAAAGTCTACAAGAAATCGCTGATTGCTTCGCTCAACACTCCTGTTCACCAGTAGAGTATCTCGATCGACTCGGTATTTTCCAAGGCAAAACCACCATCGCTCACGGCGTCCACCTCAGTCAAACAGACATTAAGATTCTCAAAAAAAATCAAGTCAATGTCGTCCACAATCCCACTAGCAATCTCAAGCTTGGTAATGGTATCGCTCCTCTTCCAGCCTTGCTCGAAGCCAAAATTAATGTCTGCCTTGGCACCGATAGCGCTGCCAGCAATAACGCTTTAGACATTTTCCACGAAATGAATCTTGCCGCTCTCATCCATAAAGGCCACCTTAAAGACGCTCAAGCTATTCCCGCTTCCACCGTCATTAAAATGGCGACCATTAATGGCTCTCAAGCATTGGATTTGGCTACTCAAATTGGCCAAATCAAAGTCGGTTATCAAGCTGATTTAATTTTGATCGATATGAACCAAACTAGCTTTTATCCCCGCCAAAACTTACTTGCCTCTTTATGCTATAGTCCCCCAACCCAAAAAGTCGACACCGTCATTATCAATGGTCAAATCGTCGTCGAGCAAAATAAACCCACCCTTTTCGATCTCCAAGAAGTTTATGCTCGCCTTGATGAAATCAAACTTTAATCAAAAACTTAATTAACTTCCTTTTCACACTTAAAATAAAAATTTATCAAAAATATCAAATATATACTATTTATTAATTAATTTTATTTCGGCTTCTCACTCAATCACATCTCCTAATTTTATATTACCGCATAATATGCAATATAATACCCAAGCATAATAAACACCCAAAAATCACTTTATTATGTCGTGCCAACCAATTCGGCAAATAAATATCAAAGTTATCATCAATTGCCACGTCATACTTCCGCGCCCACTGCGTCAATGGACAAGTAAACTTATTTATCACCAACACTCCTATTTCCACCAAAATCAAACCGCTCGCCCACCACCATCGCCAATCATAAATTTGATTCCAGCCCGCATAAATAATATAAAAAATCGCACTTACCATTATCACCCAAATTGCCGTATGTATTATTTTAATCAATTTCAACATTTTTTAACTCAATTATTTTTTTTATTTCAGTAATTCTTTTTTCTGTCTCTTCGAAGCCCTTTTGATAATAACGCTCTATTCTCTCATTGCTAAAATAACCCAAAAAAGTTTCTTTCCAACCACGAAAGCTGATTTTTAAATTACTAGAAGGTGAAATAATAATATCAGAATTATCCTCCATATTCTTTTTTCGATTATACAAAGACATCAAATAAATTGATTTCAGCAATGTTTCCAGCCTACTTTTTATTTCTCTCTCCTCTAATTCCAATTTTAATGTCACACTAATTACTACTCCATCCTTCCCTATTTTTTTTCTAGCAATATTAGCTGGATCTGGGTTTAACACGCCACCATCAATCAAGGTTAAACCTTGATAATTCACCGGCTTCCAAATACCAGGAAAAGCACTCGAAGCCAAAGGAATCCATATCGGATCACCTTTTTCAAATACTATTTCTTTCCCTTTTTTTAAGTCCACCGTCACTATTGACATCGGAATTTTCAAATCTTTAATATCTTTCAAGTTTTTTTTCACCACTAATTTTTTCAACACCCATTTGAAAATTGATAATTTAAATAAATACAACCATTTTCTTTTTCTTTTAAACTCTCTTTTTATTTCCTCACTTGAATAACCCAAACTATATAATAAACCCAAAACTGAAGCTGCTGAACAAGTCGTCAGTTGATCAACTTCAATTCCGTGTTTCGCTAATGCATCCAATACTCCTAAATGGGCAAATGTTTTTGCTCCCCCGCCGCCCAATGACAATGATATTTTTACTCTTTGTTTTTTTTTCATATTATATTTCTAAGAAATTACATTATATCACTTTCCTTATTAATATTTTACTCATGTGATACAATATTATCCTTATTGATTGATAAAACCAGATTATTTGCCATCAAAGTTTTATTAATCAATTTGCTCTTTCAAAAAAGTCTATCAATCAAAGGAGTGATTAATATGACCAAAATTCTTAGTCTCACCAGCGAGCCCTTGGGAGAAAAACAAATAAGTGATCTCTATCGTATTTATGGTCCCACTACTCAAATATCACATATTCACTTTTATCATCAAAATTACATCACAATTCTTCAACTCACCCATGACTATGACATTCTTGCCGTAGTCGAAAACGAATTTAGTTTAGAATTACAATATTATTTAGTCTATTTTTTCGCTAATCAGAAAAAAATTATTAGAAGTATTTGCAATCCTCTTATTCCTTATAAAGACCGCTATTATGACGCCGAAACCAAAACCATTAAGTTTCAATATCAAAATAACCATATTTTTTGGGACGAATTAATTGCTATTAATATTCAAACCAAGACTCTTTGAAAGCTAATAGACCTCCCTTTTGGGAGGTTTTTTATATATATCCTAATAATTTTAATATTTTATTATTTTTTACCCATAAAAACAAACAAAAGTATGTTATAATATAAAAATAATACATTTTGTTGTTCCAATCAACCTGTCTAGCTGATTTATCAGAAAAAACTCATTCACTTGTTTTACGTCATTGGAACTTATCTCTAAGAAAGGGCTTATGTCTACTACACCAATTATTTTTGATTTATTAATAGTTTACTCACATCATTGTGCTCTAAGCGCTTCTCATCCTGCTATCGACGTCAATACTCCGTTTTCCGCTCGCACTCACAACCAGTCTTACAATTTAGTTTACAGTTATTTTCTCCAACAATGTGCCAAAAACCAACTTACTGCTGCTTTCACCACTTCAGCCGACATCATTGGTCCAGGATTATGTAGTCATTATTGGACTTACACTGACAAAAAATGGCATAAACACGCCCAACTCTGCACCACCAGACAAGTATTTGATAAATTTGCTCCTATTGATCAAGATTTATTTCATCGTCGCCAATTATTTTTTTCTCATCCTCAACTTCATCCTTTTAATCACCCACAACTCCAAACTTTATTTTTTGACAAACACCAAACTTATCAAGCTCTCGCTCAATACTCTCTCCCCACCATTGCACTCAACCAAAACAATCTTCGTTCTTATCAAAAAGCCAAACTTCAATTACAAAAATTACTTCTCAATCATCCTCATGCCCAAGATTTTTCTCCTCAAATCATTCTCAAAGATCGCTATGGCGCTGGTGGCCAACACATCTACAAATTCTTACCTCACTCTCAAGCCACCATTACTCAAACTCTCAAAAAACACTCTCAAACTCAGTTTATCCTCCAACCATTTTTAAAATTTAATCAAGGCTATCTTTATCAAAATCAAAAAGTGGCTGCCGATATTAGATTAATTCACTTCAATGGCAAAATCATTCAATCATATATTCGTCTTGCCCAAAAAGGCAACTTCAAATGCAATGAACATCAAGGCGGACAACTAATTTATCTTCCGCTTACTCAAATCCCCACCTCAGTTACCAATCTTGCCAAAAAAATCTCGACCTCACTTAATTATTCTCCTGCTCTTTATGCTTTAGATTTTTTAATCAGCAATCAAGGCAATGTATATTTTCTAGAAGGCAATACTAGCCCAGGTCTTGATTGGAATTTACAAAAACCACAAAATGAATTAGAATCAAAAAAACTTATTCGCCTCATTAGCAGGTATTTTGCTGAGCAAAAAGATAATACAACAGTCATACCGTCCATCATCTCTATTCCTGAATCAAAGCCAACCACTTCTATCATTAGTTAACTTATTAACGCAAATATTACAACTATATAGTTAAAATATTAACGCGTAATTACTGCTTTATTCACGCATGATCTGGAAATTTTCTTAGTCACTCAACAACTACCAACATATACTTTAAACTAACTAAATCAACTTTATAGTCATGTTGAGCTACTTCCATTCTTTCATAAAAAAAAGATAAATTAGAGTTTTATAATATCAAAATTAAAATAAGGTGTAAATAATATACCACAATTTAAAAATAATTTAGAGTCAATCCTTTATACAACGAGTCCTAGCCTATACGAGTTAATTGACTACCGGTCGATACTAACCAATAACGAGGATTATTGTTATTATTCGCGGGCTGGCAAATGGTAAAACTACCATTAAGAGCATGATAATGTGCACAACAACGACCAGCATTTTGACCACAATAACACGGATTTTGTCCGACATTAACCTTACAACCTCCACACCAACCGCTAGAAGCACCCAACCATTTTAATATCCAAAAATTATTTAAAACATTTCCAGTCATATTATTCAGCGTTATATACTCAGTAGTTGTAGGTAAACGCCACCCTAGTATATCTGCGCAAGCTGCTGCTGCAACAGCATTACCCTGATATTGATTGGCACAAGATCCACCCAATAAATCAGCCACCATCCAGCATTTGCCATCCGCAAACTTTCTAATTTGATATTTTCTCGTATTACGAGCATCACTTAATAATCCTATATAAACATGATCTGTCCCAACTGGCGTACAATATCTATCACATAGATTAGTTGTAAAATCCTGCATAGTTCCAGTAAAAGGAGTGGTTATGCAATCTTGACTAATTGACATAAACACTACCTCCCCCTTTATTCACCTTTACAAATTTCATGCCTGACATTTCTATCACTGACCCAATTGGTATTGCTGCTGATTAGCAAAAGCTATCGTAGGCAATATAAACATCAAAACCCACAAACCAATAACATTTTTAAATAATTGTTTAATATATTTATTAATTAATTTCATTTTTTTATTTATTCCTCACACAACGCACCCCCCATATTGTTGACTCCCAAGATGTAGTTACATTTGCGGCAACAGACCAACCATGCCAAGCATAAACTGCCGGCTGAACAATACATCCAGCACCCACTTTAAATAATCTACATGGACCATCACTGCTACTGAGTTTTCTTGACTCACAAGTTGCATCGCTCATACAAGTTTGAGCACCACAATTTTTACTAGTATAAGCAGATCTACAATTGGTATGACCATTTATTTGAGGCTGCACAGTCTGTCTATTTGCATTTAACCAATAATTTTCATTACTAAGATTAGGAATCTCCTTCGCATTTGGCCGGATGATATTATTAACTTCTATACTTGTAGGCAATCGCCAATCACTTCTTCCACACAATCTAAAAGAACTGCATGAACTTATTGCACCAGACCTATTATTAGAAGATAAGTCATACGGTGCTATTTGCAAAGTACTACCTAAAGAAATCGCCTCGCATACATCAGTCGCCATAAATCCACCCATTTCATCGATCTTCACAAATTTCATCCCAGAAATTTCTATCACTGACCCAATTGGTACTGCTGCTGATGAAAAACGATTGGCAAAAGCTATCGTAGGCAATATAAACATTAAGGTTGACAAGCTAATAACATTTTTAAATAATAATTTAATATATTTATTAATGATCATATTTATTCGTTTTCTAAAACCTCATTTAACCGATTGTCCCCAGCTAAGATAAAGTAATTAAAGTCTTTGCGATGATTGGATTGGTGAATGGGAAAGAAAAAAGAGAGATTTAAGTCGGTGGTAGTTGATTCCATTTCATCTAAATCAGTAATTTTGAGTTTTTGAGGACCGGAGAAGGTGTGATTGTCTTTGGAGGCATTAAAATCAGCGGTGGGGATAAGGATGGTGAAGTGGGTTTCAGTGAAGGGTGAGGTTTGGAGAGCTTGAGCGTAGGACTTGTTAATGGTGGGGATAATTAATTCTAGCGCATAATTGTAATTACCTTTGGTTTTGGGAAAGAAACCTTTAATTTCGACATAAGATTGAGTTTCACTAATGGATTCAATATTCCAGTAAAGGTTTTGTGGCTTGACATTTTTTTGTAATTTGGGAGTAGTTAAAACAGGAGGGATATAGCGATAGATTTGAGAAGAAAAAGTAGTATTACCAGCATTGTCTACTGTACAAGTATACAAAGTATTTTCTCCACCCATAATGGTTAGTCTTAAATCATCACCAGGATTATAAGTATCGCCACCAGTACAATCTGAACCTAGATTATTAACTAACCATGAATAGGCAGTTCTTTTAATGCCTGTTTTGTCATCAAAGGGTTCAATGATGAGATTTTGTTTATTACCTTGCCAACCGGAGAGAGGAGGAGTGACTTGTAATTGAGGAGGAAATATGTCAATATTATTAACAGGAGAAGGGCAAAGAGTCACATTGTTTGCTTTATCTTTTATTTCTATCACACATTTATCTCCATTATTTAAACCTGTATTACAAGCTCCTCCACTTATCTCGATGCCACTATCACCAATATCAGTAGAACCAGAAAGAGTATAAGTTTTACTACTCCTAGGCCTCCAATTACTATTTGGTGGATTCCAAGAACCACACACGGGTGGAGTTTTATCTATCGTTATTTTACCAAAATAATTAACTTCGCCAGTTTTATCACCATCAGTAAAATCAATTACAAATCCATTATGTGTCATTTCACTTACCTCATTCCACGACCAACTTAATTCCCAAGCTGACCCTATTGTTGGAGTATTCACCGTGGTGGTTTTTATTACACCCCCTAAACTGGCCGAAATGGTAATTATTTTACCCGGATGATAATCCCAAGCTGTTCCGGTAAGTACTAAATTATCACCATTTTGCCAAATTAAATCTTGATTATCGTTGTTGACCACGATCGCACAGTAACCACTTTCCACCAAAAATGAATTCTCTACTGAACCATTTTTTGTTCCAGCAGAGTCAGATATACACGCATTAGCCATATCTAGAGAAAAAACTGGTAATGCTTCATAATCTGTCTCATTAGTTACATCAGCTGTAATAGCTAAACC
>CAZMIQ010000005.1:0-11717 GCA_964566525.1 uncultured Pseudomonadales bacterium
GGGCGAAAATGATTTTATAGTCTTCAAATTGGTCATTCTTACGCCATGGACAATTGAAGGCTGGATGAGCGCCAAGGGAAAAGGGTAAGTCATCTGCCCCAGTATTGATCACTTTCTTGGCAATATGCAAAGTTTTATGTTGAAGCCAATAATGATTAGTAAGCTTAAAATCAAAAGGGTAAGATTGCTTAGTAACTTCATTAGCGGTTAAACTCATGACAATTTGATGTTCACTTATGTCTTCAAGTGCAAAATTACTGTGCCGGGCAAAACCATGATTGCCCAATGAATAAGTTTTTCCTTGATGAAGATATTTTTCTTGCCATAATTTACCCACAATTGGAAAAAGAGTAGGATTTCTGCCGGCCCAATATTGCTCATCACCTTGCCAAGCATATTCAAGATTTTTTTGTTTATCAAAAAAACTGGTCCACTCGCTCCCCTGAGTTTTAAATTTTAATTTTAAATATTGATTTTCAATAATCATCTTAACTTTCAAATTCCTTTTGCCAAGCTTGGAAAATTGCTACTTGGTCTTGACCGAAAGTTTTTAATTCCGCCATGATGTCTGCGGGTTGGTCTTCATGCCAGAGAGTGCTTTCCCGCTTGCTGAAAAATAAGTCGGCATAAGTAATAATTTTTTCTTCTATTGAAAGCGGAAGATAATCTTGCGGAGGTAATGGTAGTTTTCTGGCTAAAATTTCCTTTTTGGTCAAACCGACGCCAACATGTCGCTCAGCAACTAAGGCATGTCTAGGCAAGCCTTCCTGTCGTAGTATTTCGGCACCAGCCAAGCCATGAGCAATATAGGGCAAGATGCCTTGACAAGCCATTTTTTCACACTGAACTTTGATAACTCCAATGTCATGCAACATAGCAGCTTCTTCGATAAAAATTAGTTGTTCTTGATTAAGTTGGAGCTTATTAGCAATTTTTAAAGCTTTATTAGTGACTAAAACGGCATGAATTAGAAAAATTTTATAACTTTTCTCACCCAATGGATAATACTGATGAATTAAAGATAAATAATCTAGCATAATAGCTATATTATACAACCAAATCAACCTGAGTGACGAGCAGGGAAAGATAGATTCAAATAAAAGCTCCCTCAGAAAGAGGGAGCTTAAAATTTCAAATGTATCAACTAAAGGTTATTTTATTACTTTAGTGATGGCGCCTGCACCAACGGTGTGACCACCTTCACGAATGGCAAATCTCAAACCTTCAGCCATGGCGACTGGGGCAATTAATTTAACAGTGATATTAGCACTATCTCCAGGCATAATCATTTCCATGCCTTCGGCCAATTTAATTTCACCAGTGACATCAGTAGTTCTGATGTAAAATTGTGGGCGATAACCATTAGCAAATGGTTTGTGGCGACCGCCTTCTTCTTTGGTAAGAATATAAACTTCAGCACTAAATTCAGTGTGAGCGGTAGTAGAACCTGGTTTGGCTAGAACTTGACCTCTTTCAACTGCATCTTTGTCAATGCCGCGTAAAAGAATACCAACATTGTCGCCTGCTTGGCCATCATCAAGCATTTTGCGGAACATTTCCACGCCAGTGACGGTGGATTTTTGCTTGTCTCTAAGACCAATGATTTCTACTTCTTCACCAACTTTAATTTTTCCAGACTCAATTCTACCAGTAACCACTGTCCCTCTACCTGAAATAGAGAAAACATCTTCAACTGGCATCAAGAATGGCTTATCGAGGTCACGGACTGGATCTGGAATATAAGAATCGACAGTATTCATTAATTCCATAATTTTATCTTGCCAAGCTGCATCACCTTCGAGGGCCTTGAGAGCGGAAACTCTAATGATAGGAGTGTTGTCACCATCAAAACCATACTTGGTTAAAAGATCGCGCACTTCCATCTCGACTAAATCTAATAACTCTGCATCATCGACCATATCGCATTTATTTAAAGCAACCACAATTTTAGGCACATTGACTTGTTTGGCCAAAAGAATATGCTCTCTGGTTTGAGGCATAGGACCATCAGTAGCAGCGACAACTAAAATAGCACCATCCATTTGAGCAGCACCGGTAATCATGTTTTTGATATAGTCGGCATGACCTGGAGCATCAATATGAGCATAATGTCTTTTTTCAGTTTCATATTCTAAGTGTGAAATATTAATAGTGACACCGCGTTTGGCTTCTTCTGGAGCATTATCAATATCTAAGTAACCCATAGCTTTATTAAGATCTGAGGGAACTTTAGCGGCTAAGGTAGTAGTGATGGCAGCTGACAAGGTAGTTTTACCGTGATCAACATGACCAATAGTACCAATATTGACGTGAGTCTTTGTTCGATTAAATTTATTATCTGACATTTTTCCTTTCTTATTTTTTTAAGAATTAATTATTACTTACTTTATACTAAGATGACTATTATAACACATTTTTAACTTGCTATTTAAGCATCGCTGCCGCCTCTTGAGCGCCAGTCTCCCCTCTCTTCAATAATTTTTTGAGTGATGGCGTTAGGCACCTCATCATAATGTGAGGGAATCATTACGCTAGTAGCTCTACCTTGAGTCATGCCGCGGAGAGTAGTGACATAGCCTTGCATCTGAGAAAGAGGGACAGTGGCTTTAATAATAGTAACTGGACCTCTAGTGGTAGTACCTTGAATTTGAGCTCTTCTTGAACCCAAATCACCAATGACGTCGCCCATAAACTCTTCTGGAGTACTGACTTCGACATTCATAATTGGCTCAATTAAAACCATATCAGCATTTTTTACTGCTTCTCTCATACCTAAACTGCCAGCCATTTTGAAAGCTAGCTCACTTGAGTCAACATCGTGATAGGAACCATCATAAAGGGCGACTTTTATATCGACCATAGGATAGCCAGCTAAAAAGCCTCGACCCAAAGCCTCTTGGATGCCTTTATTGGTTGGTTCGATAAATTCTCTTGGTACTCTACCACCAGTAATTTCATTAGCAAATTCATAACCAGTGCCACGATCTTTGGGTTCGATGCGCAACATAACGTGCCCATATTGACCATGACCGCCAGTTTGCTTAATATATTTGCCTTCACCTTTGGAGATTTGACGAATAGTTTCACGATAGGCTACTTGGGGCGTACCGACATTAGCATCGACTTTAAATTCTCTTTTCATTCTATCGACCAAAATATCTAAATGCAGTTCACCCATACCGCCGATGACTGTTTGACCGGTTTCTTGATTGGTAGCAATGGAGAAAGTAGGATCTTCTTCTGATAGTTTTGATAAAGCTAAACCCATTTTTTCTTGATCTGATTTTGTTTTAGGCTCAATGGCAAGATAGATTACTGGTTCAGCAAAAGTGATGCCTTCTAAAACAATAGGATGGGCTTCGTCAGCTAAAGTATCACCTGTTTTAGTGGCTTTTAAGCCAACAATAGCAACGATTTCTCCAGCGCGAGCTTCGTCAATTTCTTCTCTTTGATTGGCGTGCATTAATAATAGCCGACCAATTCTTTCTTTTTCTCTCCGAACAGGGTTGTAAACATAACTACCAGACTTAAGAATACCAGAATAAATTCTAAAATATGTTAATTTGCCAACGTGAGGATCAGTTTGGATTTTGAAAGCTAAGCCAGCAAATTTTTCTTCTGGTTTTAATGCTCTTTCAACGGTTTCTTCAGTTTTGGGATTAATACCAGTGACTTTTGCAATATCAGCTGGAGCAGGCAAATATTCTACTACTCCATCTAAAAGTAAATGGATGCCTGTATTTTTTAAAGATGAACCAGCAAAAATTGGGACTAATTTATAAGCAATGACTGCGCGACGCAAGGCAGCCTTTAATTCATTAATGCTAATCTCTTCGCCGTTAAAATATTTTTCCATTAAAACATCATCAGTTTCTGCAATAGCTTCAATGAGTTCTGTTTTCATTTGGGCAACCTTATCCTTTAAGTCAGCGGGAATATCGATGCTTTTGGGATCATTTTTACCCTGAGGATCAAATTCCCAAGCTCGACCTTCTAGAATTTGAATAATGCCTTTAAAATCATTTTCGGCACCAATGGGTAAAACCATCGGGGCGGGTCTAACACCAAACTTGGCTTTGATATCTTCAATGGTGGCAAAATAATCTGCCCCCATTTTATCCATTTTATTAATAAAACAAATTCGAGGCACATTGTATTTGTCGGCTTGACGCCAAACAGTTTCTGATTGTGATTGAACGCCCTCTGAAGCATCAAGCACGGTGACACCGCCATCAAGCACACGTAATGAGCGCTCGACTTCAGCAGTGAAATCAACATGCCCTGGGGTATCAATAATATTAAAACGATAATTTTCTTTAGGTAGATTGCTGTCAAAATATGGTGTCCAAAAAGTAGTAGTAGCAGCTGAAACAATAGTAATCCCTCTTTCTTGTTCTTGTGCCATCCAATCCATAGTGGCGGCGCCGTCATGTACCTCACCAATTTTATATGTTCGGCCGGTATAATAAAGAATTCTTTCACTAGTGGTGGTTTTGCCGGCATCAATGTGGGCAATAATACCAATATTGCGAATTCTATCTAATGGCACATGTTGATTTGTTTTAACTGTTTGTTGCATACCTTTTTCTATTTTTTATCCTAAAAATTAAATATTAAATTACCATCTAAAGTGAGCAAAAGCTCGATTGGCTTCAGCAGCCTTATGAACGGTTTCTTTGCGACCGATAGCTCCGCCAGTATTATTAATGGCGTCAAGCATTTCGGCGACCAATTTTTCTTCAAATGAGCGATATTGCTTGTTGGGTCTTTTATTGGCTTCTTCCACCAACCATCTTAAAGCTAAGGAGAAACTACGAGCAGGCTTCACTGGCATAGGGACTTGATAAGCGGCGCCCCCTACTCTTCTTGAGCGGACTTCCATTTCTGGAGAAATTTTGGCGATCGCTTCTTCGAAAACCTCGAGGGGTTTTTTCTTAGTGGTAGCAGCGGCTTTTTCTAAAGCTTGATAAACAATACCTTGGGCGATGGCTTTTTTACCATCTAGCATGACGTAATTAACTAGTTTGGCAACTTTAACACTGCCGTATTTACCATCTGGTCTGATACGCCTGATTGGGGCTTTTTTTGATCTCATATTTTTACTTTCTTCTCTCTCCGCAATTAATGGGAGAAATACTTATTTTGTTTTATTTTTTGGCTTTTTTGGCTCCGTACTTACTACGAGAAGTCATGCGCTTTTCAACGCCAGCACAGTCAAACTTTCCTCTGACAACATGATATTTGACGCCTGGTAAATCTTTCACTCTACCACCGCGAACCAAAACGATGCTGTGTTCTGATAAATTATGACCTTCTCCCTGGATATAGGCTGTAACTTCGACTTTGTTTGACAGTCTGACTCTAGCAACTTTACGCAGAGCTGAGTTTGGTTTTTTGGGAGTCATGGTTTTTACTAAAGTACAGACACCTCTTTTTTGTGGATTGGTAGTAGAAACGGTTTTACTAACTAAATTATTGTAACTTTTACGCAAAGCCGTACCTTTAATTCTTTTTGGCTTGCTATTTCTTCCATAACGGATTAATTGATTAATTGTAGGCATATTTTCCTTATTTTGTTAACTTCAAAGCTTTAATTAATTTTTTATAGCGTTTTTCGTCTAGATTTAATAAAAAATTAAGTAAACGGCGACGCTTGGCCACTTGCTTAAGCAAGCCTAATCTTGAGTGATCGTCTTTTTTATGAGTTTTTAAATGCTCAGTTAATTGTTCGATTGAAGCAGTCAATAAAGCGACTTGAACCTCTGGCGAACCAGTATCATTTTCATCTTGTCGGAATTTTTGAATGATTTCCAACTTTTGTGCAGCAGTAAGCGACATATGGTATCCTTTCGTGCCCAATTAAAAGCAGTTTTCACCGCTTAAAACCAGTAACCATTATTTATAGAACTTATATTATATCATTAATCAGAAGTACTGTCAATTGCAGTTTCGGTGGCAATTTGAGCCTCCAAAGTCGCAGTCGAAATGGCTCGAAATAAGTCTCCTAAAAAGGAACTAGAGCTAGTGGCGGATTTTTCGTGACTAATGAGGTTTTCATGATTCCCAGCTGAATCTGAGTCTATTTGACTAATAGAGGCAATAGGAGAAATATCAGTTTTGATTTTTTGCCATTGACGTGAAAAAACCAAGATTAAAAAAAATAAACTACCAATAAACACAATAATGCTCAATAATAAGCCGATTAATGTTTGATTAGTCAGCGAATTTTCTTGAGTTTGATTTTTTGTCCTCATCATAGTTTAATCATCAATGGTGTAAGCGATAAGCAGATCGCCAATCTTAAAATCTAATTTTTTTTGTTTGAAAACGACTCCGCCTTCACTGGTACCTTTGAGGCTACTTATTTCTTGCTTGGCGTGCATCATGGTACTAATTACTGGATTGGCAATGATTTGATCGTCTCTTTTCAAATGCAATTTATCACTTTTTTTGATTTCACCGCTCTTCATTTTAAGACCAGCGATTTTCAAGCCCTTCATTTCGAAAATTTGCTCAATTTGACCCTCACCAGTGATAATTTCATCAATCGTAGGTTCGATTAATTTTAACATTTTTTTCTCAATATATTCGATAAGTTCATAAATAATGTCATAATTTTTTATCTTGACGTCCATAGCTTTGGCATTTTGAACGATTTTAGGAGAAACTTTCACTTGAAAAGCAATAATTTTAGCGCCAGTTGTTTTTGCTAATTCGACATCGCTATCATTGACTTCGCCTACACCAGCAAAAACTAAATCAATGCTGTCTGGATCTAGATGCTGATTGATGGCTTCAAGTGTGCCCTGAGTATCAGCTTTGAGAATAAATTTTAATTTGGGTTTTTGGTCAAAACTGCTCAAATCTAAATTGAAAGCTAAATCTTGATTGGCTGGCTGAGCATTGGGTTTTTTGGCAGTAATGATGGCGCCAACGGCTGGCACTTCTTTAAAGCCTAAAATTTGTCCTGGCTCACCTGGCTTTAAGGAGGTAATATTTTGACCCAAGTCATTAATAATATTTCTAACTTTACCATAGGTATCACTCGTATAAATATCTTGACGTAAGGTGAGAGTGCCATTTTTAACGATGACATTAGCCATTGGTCCTTGCTTGGCTTGCTTGCTAGCCTCAATCACTACGGCCTCCAATTCATCATTTTCATCTGCTTCTAATTGAGCAAAGTCAGCAATAATAGTAATAGTTTCCAATAATTTATCGATGTTTTTGCCAGTTTTGGCTGATATTTCTACCGCTTCTACTTCACCACCAAAATCAGTCACCACAACATTGTGCTCAGCTAGTTGTGACTTGACATTAATCACATTCACATCTGGTAAATCAATTTTATTAATAGCCACAATAAAAGGCACGCCAGCTTGCTGAATATGTCTAATTGACTCGATGGTTTGTGGCTTAACACCATCATTAGCCGCGACTACTAAAACAATTAAATCAGTCACTTTTGCTCCCCGCTCTCTCATTTTATTAAAAGCGGCGTGTCCTGGGGTATCGATAAAAGTAAGTTTTTTTTCACCCACCATCACTTGATAAGCACCAATATGCTGAGTAATACCACCTTGTTCTTTGCTGGTTAATCTTGATTGGCGTAAATAGTCAAGGAGAGTAGTTTTACCGTGGTCAACGTGACCCATAATGGTGACAACTGGTGATCTAAACATTAGTGCATTCTTTCTACTTCATCAAGATCAGCTTGAGTTTGAGCTTGGCTAAAAATTAATGCTTTTTCTGTCTCATCGATTTTATCGTAATCTTCAATTTTATTTCTGAATCTAAGAATATCATTACTATTGGTGAGTTTGAGATTAATTAATTCTTCTCTGGTGGCAGCACTCAAACCAAAACTATCAATTTCATATTCTTCTTCACCAGTCACTTGATTAGCAACCTCTCCTATTTCGTTTTTAACTGTGATGGAAATACCAAGTAATTTGGCGGCTAATCTGACATTTTGTCCACTTTTGCCAATAACTAATGAAACTTGATCGGCTGGAGCAATCACTTGAGCGGCTTTACGCTGATCATCATATTCGACTTTTAAATTTTCTGCTGGAGCGAGAGCGGCCTTAATCATTTCATTGATATCTTCGTGATAAGGAATGATATCAATTTTTTCATTATTTAATTCTTTAATAATTTCTTGGACTCTAACTCCCCTTTGTCCGACGCAAGAACCAACTGGATCGATATTAGCATTGTTACTACTGGCAACAGCGATTTTAGTTCTTACTCCTGCCTCTCTAGCAATAAGACGAATATTAACACTGCCGGCAGCAATTTCTGGTACTTCTCTGGCAAATAATAGAGAGACCAATTTCACATCTGCTCGGGAAACAATAATAGTTTTTTTATTGCCAACATCGCCAATTTCTTTAATTAATACTGCCATTCTGGCATTAGGCTTATAATATTCACCACGCATTTGCTCTTTGGGTGGCATAGAAGCATTACCTCGACCAATGTCCATCAGAACATTACGACCTTCCATTCTTAAGACTTGGGCAGTAGTCATATTACCGAGTTGATTTTCATAATCACTGATAATTTGATCTCTTTCGGCGTCACGCATTTTTTGTAGAATAATTTGCTTAGCTAATTGAGCAGCGATGCGGCCAAAGCCGACCGGAGTGACATCTTCAATTTTTTTCTCATCATAACTATTATCGTCTTCAGAGTCTGGATTTAATTTGGGCGCACGAAAGACCTGCATAGAACCAGATACTTGCTCGACTTTCGCCCAATAAAAATAATTTGGATCCAAGGGAACTTCATTTTCGCCACCAGCTTGTTTGCGATAGGCGGCTAAGAGACCAGCTTCGATGGCTTGATAAATGCTTTCTGGCTCGATTTTTCTTTCAGCAGCAATTTGAGCAATAGCCGAGCCAAACTCACTTCTAGCGACTTTTTGAGCTTTTAATTTTGCATGATTTATTTTTTTCATTTTTACTCCTCGATTAACAAAAAAACGCTACTAAAGCGCCTCTTTGGAATATTAAGACAATGACATTATTATAACATCAAAAGTGCTCCTTGTCAAGACTACTTTTTTAGTGTACAATAGAAAAACTTATGAAAAAATTCTTCGTTTTTTTATTATTAATATTTGGATTTTTAGGTTTTTTTGGAATTAATAATCAAGTTGAGGCCCAAGAGGGCACATATTGCACTTGCGACAATCCTGCAAGAACAGGCACAATATGTGTCCCAGCATCCGAATGTGTGACTGGATGCATCAAACTTTACAACAATCCAACATGTAGTGAGCCCCCTCCTTCTACTTCACCCATCCCCTCTGCCTCACCCACTCCTTCTTCTTCACCCACTCCCTCTGCCTCACCCACTCCTGGCGGAGCGAGTAAAAGCAATTGGAAGGCTCCTTGTGTAGGAGCTGAGGGGACCTTATCTAGTGATGTGGCGACTTTACAGGGAATACAGTGTCTGATTGCTAATGTTTTAGGGCACATTTTATCATTCTTTGGCATTATTGGCTTTTGTATGTTTATTTATGGCTCAGTAATGCTGATGCTCTCTCGTGGTCAACCAAATGCCTTGGAAACTGCTAAAGACACCTTGACTTATGCCATCTTGGGCATTATTTTAGCCTTAAGTGCCTTTATTATCATCAATCTTTTGTCATATTTTACTGGCATTGATTCATTAATGACCATTGAATTCATTGCGAAAAAAGGCTCAACCTAAGTAATGAGAATAGTTAAAAATATGATATTTATATTAGTAATTAAGTAAATGAAAATAATAAAACTTTTTTTTAGCGTTTTTTTAATTTTTTTTTGGCTGTTTGTTTTGAGTGACTCGAGTGAGGCACAAAAAGAAAGCTGCAATAATACTAGTAGTTTGAAATACTATATTGAAAATAATTGTAAAGCTAGAGTGGAGTACGTAGAAACACCAAAAATGGTGAATCATTTAGTTTTTGATGGAGCACAGGCAATTTGCTCAGCCCCAGCAGAAATACATCAGGGATATTTGAATAGCGTCAATGCCAATAAAGTACTTGACTTGAGTGACGCCACGGTTCCGTTCCTGCGCAATAAGGATTATCAAACTAAAAGACTGAATTCGACTGAAAATTATTATAGCTATCAGGCTTCAAAATATCATAATCCTGAAGATGATCTTTTAGTCCAATCTGGCTGGATTGCTAAAGTGTTGCCATTGCAAGTTGGCTGTATTACCAAGGTTACGAATTTGCTTTATATTTATGAAACTTGCGAAATGAAGAAAGAAATAAGCTGTGACGGCTTATACAATGATGCCACGGGCGAGGCGAAAGTAGCTAATAGCGATTATACTATTAAGGAATTAGTGCTGGAAGTGAAAAAAGAAATTAAAGAAGAATTTAATGATGATCATATTAAAGATCGGGTGCCTTTTTGCACTAAGCTCTATACGGTAGAGAAAGACAAAACATATCTGAGTGAAAATGAAAGTGCGCCTCTAAGAAAAGCGATTGAGAATTTTACTTATAGCTTGCCGACTCAGTATCGCACTGGTTATATTGTCCAAGCAGCAAGAATTTGCCCAGTAGAATCGCCAGCATGTTGTAGCAAACCAATATATGAACATGATTATCGTGCCCCTGGAGACATGAGAGATGAATGTGATTGGGATTATACTCCTGATCAAGTTAGAATATTTCCTTTTAAATACGCTGATGTATTTTCTAATAAGAATTTCTGCAATCAATATAGTGAAAGTTACCCTGAAGAATGTGAATTTTCTGATCAGTACACTCAAGGCAAAGAGGTGAATAGTCAAATATTTCAATATGCTAACCCACTAACTGAGTATTATGATTCGGCCCTATTAAACAAACAGTATTTAGAAATTATTTCTAGACACAATCTAATGCGCGAAGCGACTCAGGCTGCTAGACAAGAAATGGCAGATTTAGCGAATGAGACTGCCTATAAAGCAGCATCTTTTGTTAATACTAGAAGCGATGATCCGATTAATTGTGTTAATTGTGATACAAATACCTGTCATGAAGAAAATAGGATATGCAGTATATCGGAAATGTATGATCTTCACTTGAAACAAGCATTAGTAAAAATTATTAATGCGACCTCACATAATAATGTTTTTTTTGAAGGCTATTTAAAAGAAAACGGGAGTGATATTCATTGTGGTGAAGAAGTAACGATGCGTAATGAAATTACTGACCAAATAGAAGCTCCTTCGGACAATGTAGTGGAGAACCCTCTCACTGATAGAATTATGTATTATGATTGGTGCGCGGTAGGTTGTATTTCGCCTGTTTATTTTGCCTATGCCAGAATAAAATATTGGATAGTCATGCCTTATGGTAGTGAAATGGATTTAATTGAAAAACAAATTTTAGGATCATTTTATCAAACGAAAGACTACGAAAAGTTTGTGGAAGAAGACTTCAGACAAAATAAAAGAATGCTAATGAATAGAGTAAACACTTTGGACGGTGAGACGATTCCGATTTCGATGATTGGGGCTGGTCCGATTACTAATATTTTTATAATTCAGCAATCACTATATTCGGAAAAAGAAAAATTATATTTAATCCTCGCTAATTGTGAAAATATCGAAGCATATTTCTTGGGTAAATGTGGGAGTGGTGAGGCTAGAAATCCGGATGACCCAGACGATCCAGATAACCCAGATGACTCAGACGATCCAGTTGATCCAGGAGACGAAGATGG
>CAZMIQ010000005.1:11727-22686 GCA_964566525.1 uncultured Pseudomonadales bacterium
GAAAAAGTGGCTTCTGAAGCAGTAGCAATCGCTAGTGCCGAAAGTGGTTTAAATCCAAACGCGACTAATAAAAATAATCGCAATGGCACTTGGGATTATGGCTTGTTTCAAATTAATGGTCCACCAGGAAAACCTCCTTCAGATAAGCTTTATGATCCAGATACTAATATAGCTAATGCTTTAGGCAAGTATTCGCGCTATGGTTGGTGTCAATGGGCAGTTTATAAAAGACCAGGTGATTCTTGGGTTGGTCCTTGCAACACTGATAGTAGTCGTCCATGGTGGTCTCATTATCAAAAGTACAAAGGTGTATGCGCAAAATATTTATAATAGTGGGAAAAATATGAAAATTACTAAAAAAAACTCAATCATAATCTTAATTATTTTAATTATTCTATCATTTTTTTTAGCCCTAATCAATCGTTTAAACTCACCCAAAAAGCTAAGCGAAGCTGAAGAATTACAAATATTAAGAAATGAAAGAGCAGAATTTTTTGAAGATTATTATCAAGCAAGTCCAGAAATTAAATGCCAAGAACAAATTGAAGTTTTTTATAACACTTTAACTCATTATTGGCTGGAACAGAGGTGGGATTATGTGAGTGGTTATTTATTACCTGATAGTCAGGCCTATCTGAATCAATTGGCGTTGTATGAGCAAATGCAAGGAGCCGAGTCATTACCAACGACAACATTATCATTTAAAGAAAATAGCGGGGTGGTCGTGGAAAATGATATTTGCACCGCTGAAATTTTACTGAGTAGCCAAAATGAAGTCGGTACTGCGCCAGTGATTCGTCATTTTCAATTAAAATTAAGGTTAGTTGATGGCGAATTTTTGTTTGAAGAAATTAATTTAATTTCGACTGAGTAGCGCAAAATTCTATTTTTGATTAGGCTTGATAAGTTTTGGTAAATGATGCTCTGACTTAAAGTCTGCCACTGCTTGTTTGTCCGCTTGATAACGCGTAGCGCCTTGGCGCATTAACCAAGCGGCAAGCTCGAATTCATTAGCTGTGCAATGAGGACTACTAAAATTATCTAATTCTTTTTCTAAGCCCAATAATAAATTTGTCGCTTGATCAGCGTTAATTTTCACTTCATTGTCTTTAATTAGATTACTCCAAAAGCTGCAAAAGCCGATGTTTTTGCTTAAAACCTCAGCGATAGATCCCTGAATCGGAGCATGAGCATCATAGCTATTGATGGTAATAATTTTTTCGCTGGCTTGCCAATTGATTTTGTCATCTTTAGATAGTTTGTCCAGCTCTTTTTGACTACGAACATCAATTAAAATCAGTAAGTCGAAGTCAGCAGCCTGATAATTGAGTTTTAAGTCTTCAATTCTAACTGGCGATTGGCCTTTTTGTGGCTTAATGATTAATGATAATTTGGTTTTTTCTTCATTTAAATCTGAAACAACCTTATCAATTTTAGTTTCATCATAAGGTAAAGTGATGACTAAATTTTCTTTGGGCAACTTATTTTTTACTTTATTAATGCCAACCAGATTACAAAATTCGACTATCGGAGCGGTGGGCGAAATTAAATATACTTTTTTATCAAGAGATTTAAGCCAGACGAATAAACTAGTAGCGACTGCTACTGCTGGTAATTGGGCTTGTTCACCATAAATTATTAGTACATTTTCGCTATGATTGATTTTATTTTCATAATCTTGAAAGTGATTAGTCATCTTTCCCTTTCTTACTAGTTTTTTCTCTATCAATTTGTATAACCTATTTTAAGAAAAAAAGCAAGAGGCAAAAAAGATTCTATCAATCACTCTCTTTTTTTTGAGAGAGAAAAATGAACTATCAATGTAGCTGACGATATTGTAAACTTTCTGCAAGATGATCTTGAGTAATAATAGTTGTTTCTGATTCTTGTAAGTCGGCAATCGTGCGAGCAACTTTAATTAGTTTAAAGTAAGAACGAGCTGAAAGTTGCCATTTTTGAGCAGCTTTTTGTAAAATTTGCTGAGCTGCTAATGTCAAAGGAACGAAAGCTTTGATTTGAGCGCTACTGAGACTATGATTAGTGGTGAATCCAAGTTTATTCCATCGCTGGGTTTGTCTTGCTCTGGCTCTAATCACTCTAGCTCTAATAGTAGCGGAGTCTTCAACTGGGAGTAAAGAATTTTGAGTTAAGGTGGCTAAATCTACTTCTGGAACAAATATTTGCATGTCTAGTCTGTCTAGAATTGGGCCAGAGAGTTTACGTTTATATCGTGCAATTTCCTGAGCTGAACAAGTGCAAGCCCGTTGACGGCTGCCTAAGTAGCCGCAAGGACACGGGTTGGTAGCTGCAATTAAGGTGACATTGGCTGGATAGACAACGTGTCCGGCCGCCCGACTAATGGTAATAATGCCGGTTTCAAGAGGTTGCCTAAGAATTTCTAAAGCATCACGCCGAAACTCTCCTAATTCATCGAGAAACAAAACTCCATGATGAGCTAATGATAATTCTCCTGGCAATAAATGACTGCTGCCACCGGCTAAACCAATGGCTGAGATCGTGTGATGAGGGGAGCGATAAGGTCTAGTACTAATGAAGCCTCTATCGCCCACTAAGCCACACACTGAATAAATGGCAGTGATTTCTATTGCCTCTGAGTGAGTAAGCGGCGGTAAAATTGAAGGTAAAGCACTAGCTAAAAGGCTCTTACCAGCTCCTGGAACTCCTGAAAGAAGTAAGTTGTGTCCGCCAGCGGCAGCAATCTCCAAACATCTTTTGGCTACCGTCTGACCAACAATTTGACTAAAGTCTGTTTCTGACTGAACTGAAGATGGTTGGTATTTTCTACTTTGAAGAGGTTGGAGTACTTGTCGCTGAAGATAAAAGTCAATTAAATCATTTAAGTGTTGGAGAGGATATATTTCTAAACCAGATATAAGGCTAACTTCTGCTTGATTACCGGCTGGGATAAAAGCTCTCCGATAGCCGCTCTTCTGGGCAAAGTGGACTAAAGGCAAAGCGCCCTTGATTTGCCGTAGATGACCATCGAGAGTAAGCTCGCCAAAAAAAATATCTCCAGCTTGAGTAAATTGTTGGCCAATAGTTAATTCCCATAAAGCAATAGCGATACCTAGTTCCAAATTACTACCTGTCTTGCGCAAATCTGCTGGTGCTAAATTAACTATAGTTTTTTTACATTTTAATCTAATGTGACAAAAGCTCAAAGAATTAGTAATTCTTTCTCTAGCTTCCTCTAATGATTTTTCTGGCAAACCGATAATAGTTAAACCTGGTTTGCCTCTCATGCTGTCGGCTTCAATTTCGATTAAATTAGCTTTAAGCCCCTGCAAGGTGGCGCTATAAGTACGAGTAAGCATATTTTCCTTTTTTACTGATTTATTAATAATATGATCATTATAGTCACAAAAGTGACAAAAAAATGACATTTTAGAAAAATGCTCAAAAGAAAGGCGACCAATTAAAGGTCGCCTGAAAAACAAATTACTAATTAAAACTGAAAATTTTCTTGAATCAAAAACAACAAAGCTTGTTTTTCGGTGCTTTGACGATAATAATCAGTGATTTTGCAGGCAAAGATATGATAATCTTTTTGCAAAATTTGATTGCGGGAATAATGCGGTATTTCTGGAAGGTCTGAGTCGTAAAAAACAATATTGCCACGGAGATAGTTAGTGAAATTGTTTTGCAAAGCCTGGAGATTAACTTTAACTAGCCGACCGTTTCTATTCACCAAAACATGACGTTCTCCTAAGCGCAAAAAGGACACAATGGCTTGGCTTGACACTTAAACTCCTCCTTAAAAAAAGATTATTTGGAAAGATTTATGCTTAGCTCGAAGAAATTAGCTAACTATAAAATTCTTCAACCAGAAGCACTAAAGCCTTTTTTTCGGTATTTTGTGAGTAAAAATCGATTATTTTGCAGGCAAAAGTGGAATGATTCTCTAGCGCTATATTTTCGGTGGTGAATTCTGGAATGTCAATCAGATCGCCGTTGATAAAAATAATATTACCGCATGTTAAACGCTCAAATGATTCTGTCATGGTACAAATATCAACTAAGGCTAATTGCCGATACTTGTCGACTAAAACATAACGCCAACCATTTCTTTTGAAAGAAACTATGGCCTTCCCCAGCATTTAGGTTCCCCCTTTATTTTTATTAGTAATTTGATGTAAAAGAGCTTGATTAATAATACAAAATAACTTGTTAGGTAAAATCTAATAAGTTATTTTGGAAAAATATTAGATTTGTAATTGTTTTTGCTGATGAGTAAAATCGTCGGACCATAAAAAGCTGCCAACAACCAGACCATCAACCTGAGCTTGATGGAGAGACGCTAAGTGGGCTGGTTTAATACCGCCGTCAATGATGATTTTAACTGGCAGCGCTCTCTCCGTTAATTGTTTTTTTAAAGCTGTAATTTTTGTCAAAATGCTTGTCTGAAATTCCTGACCTTGCTGCCCCATTGGGACAGATAATAATAAAATTTCGTCTAAATATGACCATGATTGTTCATCAATACTAGATAATGGTGTATTAAGATCAAGAGCTAAGCCAGCTTGCCAGCCATAATTTTTGACTGCTTGTAAAAATTCTTTTTGGTCACTTAAACGCTCTACTTGTCCATGAATGGCTCTAGTCGGTAGTTTTTTTGCTTGAGAGGCAATTTCCCAAACATAATCTAAGGGATCTTGAGTCATCAGATGAAAATCAAGAGTTAAATCACCGAAGCTTAAATCAATTAAATCATAAGGGGTGACAGTCAAAGTGGGTAATAATTCACCATCAATGATATCTAATTGAATATTTTTAAAATGACCATCAGCCTGAATAATAGATAATTTTTCGGCTATTTGCTGAACGTCTGTTTCTAAAAGGGCAGGAATGATATACATATAACTTTCTTCAAATTAACTTAAATGATTAATTTTTTGTAAGCGTCTCAAATATTTTTCTTCATTTATAGGCTTTTGCGTTAAAAATGCGTTAATAAGCTCTTGCTGTAAATCCAATGAGAGATAATCACTCGCTAAAGCAAGCGCATTAAGATGATTGTGGGAGGTTGCTCTGATTAATTGCTGGACATTAAAGCCTAAACCACAATAAATATCTGGATGGCGGTTAGCAGAAAGAGAAACTCCGATGCCAGAACGACACCATAAAATAATCTTACTAGCGGGATATTGACGAAATAAGGCAACTGCTTGAGAGACAAAATCTGGGAAATCATCTTGCTCATCGTAATGATGAGCTCCAGCATCCAAAATTTCATAGCCTTGGGCTTGTAAAATTGACTTATGTTTTTCTTTGGCATTATAGCCGCCGTGATCGGCTCCAATAATAATTTTCATAAAGCTATTATATAAGCAAAAATAAAATTTTGGGTGACTAATTTTAATAAGTAGCCTAATAACTAAAAATTGGTCACGCTTTTGTCATTTTCTTGTCACTTTTATAAATATAATAGCTAATATATGACAAAATATATCAAAATAGAATTAATTTTTATTATCTTAATGATAATGATGATGGCAGCGACGATGGTTTCTGCTCAGACAACAGGCTTATATTTAGCTGACTACCTAGCAGACCTAAATAATTTCACTGCTTTCGGTCACATCTCGCTCACTGACCGACCAAAACCTTTATCAAATCAAGCAACGATGAAAGTATTTAGTAATAGCCTATCATTAATGCAGCCAAAAAGCAATTTGCCTTTTAGCGAAACTTTGGATAAATATGGTCAATACGCTTATAACTTTGATTTTTCATTGAAGAATTTCTCAATTGGAGATAAATTTAGAATTAATTTACATTATATAGATGATTTTGATTTTGTTTTTCTAGAATGTGAAGTGAAAGCAGGAACAATAAAAAATAGACTGAGTTGCACCCTATGGCAACACCAAGATGGAATTGATCAAAATATTTATCATAATACTGATACTTATGGCTCGACTGCTGAGTTTTTTACCAATGAAGAAGAAATGACATTGGTAATTACTAAAACAAATTATCACCTCTCATTTTTTCTATGGGCGAAAAATCAACCAAAGCTAGGAAGACTAAGCGCGGTTTGGTCTCATCCATATGGTGACTTACCTTCAGCAAAGTTAATGCAAGTAAGGCTAGAGCGTCAGCTGGTGCAAAGCGAGAGGGCTGAATTATCCATTCATCGATTTTTTTACACTGATCCGAGCTATTATTTCAAGAGCGAGGTTAATTTATTATCACAAAGAGATGAACAATGGAACGAAGAGCTTTTGGGTCATACTACTGATCAAAATATTGGTGAAATAGGTTGCTTGCTTACTAGTGTCACGATGTTATTTAGAGCACAAAGATATTATCAATTTCCAGACGGGACACAATTGAATCCTAGCGGACTCAATAATTGGTTGAAGCAGCAAAAAGATGGCTATATAAATAAAAATTTGCTAAATATGGCAGCGGTGGCTAGACTTTCTAATCAATTACAAAAACATTATGCTGAGCAAAATATGACATATCCTAAATTTGAATATCAATACATTGATAATAGTTGTGAGATGAGTAAAAATTATCCTGCTTTAATTGATGTGGCCAATCAAAATCAAGGCATAATTGTTGAAATACCTGGTCATTTTGTGGTGAGCGATGGAATTAATTTGAATAATATAGTGAGTATTAAAGACCCTTATTATAGTAATTATGACAGACTATCGCAACATCAAGACTCTAATATAATTTCTTTGAGAAGATTGGTACCATCATTTACTGATCAAAGCTATTTGATAGTAAATATAATTGGAGATGCAGACGTGGAGATCATGAATGAGGAGTGGTTAATACCAGAAATTGTGACTTTATTTGACCCGCTCACTCATGAAATTGTCGGCAAACAATTTTTGTATCCCAAAATCCAAGCTGGTAATTATCAATTAAAGATAAATCCATTAATGGTCGGTACTAGATTTAGCTTTTTTGTTTATAATCAAGAAGGAGAAGTAATGACTTATGCTAATGAAGAATTGGTCTTAGAAGAAAAACTAGAACTAAAATTTCTATATGATAAGCAAGCGGCAGTTAATTTCTATCAAGAAGAAACAAGTGAGATGACCATGAGTGAAAAATGGCAAAAATTACTACGCGAACAGACTTGGCAATTTAAATTTGTAAGGATGAGTTTGGACCATTGGTGGCAAAAAGGAGAAATTGAAATGGTGAAAAGAATGGCTAAAGATTATCAACAAAGGAATATTTTGGAGTTGGAGGAATTAAATGAGATCTTGATGATTTTGGAAAATTAAGTGGGGAAAATTTTGATGAAGAATTATTCTATTTCATTCAAACGATTGTCACTGGCGAAAATAAAGTAATTAATACTCGTGCGGTGATTGGTTTGGTGAATGGGAAAGAAAAAAGAGAGATTATGATCAATGGTGGTAGCTTCCATTTGATCTAAATCAGTGATTTTTAATTTTTGGGGACCGGAGAAGGTATGATTGTCTTTAGAGGCATTAAAATCAGTAGTGGGGATAAGAATAGTAAAGTGAGTTTCGGCGAAGGGAGAGGTGCGAAGAGCTTGAGTGTAGGATTTGCTAATGGTGGGGATAATGTATTCAAGGGCATAATTGTAATTACCGGTAGTTTTAGGAAAGAAGCCTTTAACTTCAATGTAAGAGCTGGTTTCACTGACTGATTGAATATTCCAATAGAGATTAGAGGGTTTGACGTTTTTGTCAACTGTAGGATTAGCAAAGACTGGAGGGGTGTATTGATAGATATTAGTAAAATTGGCAACATTGCCTGCTAAATCAATAGAACAAACATATAAAGGATTAGCACCTCCTGAAATAGTTAAGCGTAAGTTGTCACCACTGCTAATACTTGTTCCCCCGCTGCAATCACTACCTAGCGTGTTTAAATCCCAAGCATAGGCAATTCTTGAGAGACTGGTTTGCTCATCACTACTTGTAACAATAATGTCTTGTTTATCTCCTTGCCAACCAGTAATAGCGGGAGTGACAGTTAAGGTGGGTGGGAAGATATCAACTTTATTAATGGGAGAAGTGCAAATTCGGTCATTACCGGCATTGTCATAAACACTGACTGGGCAAGTATCGCCATGCAAGGGGCCAGTTGCACAAGAGACACTAGCTGAGGCAGTGGTTAAACCACTGCCTCCTACATCAGTGGAACTAGTTAAAGTAAAAGTCTCTCCCCCACTAACTTTCCAAGTGCTCTCACTTGGTGTCCAAGTGCCACAAGTGGGGGCGGTTTTGTCGATAATGATTTTACCAGTATAGGTGTTAGTGGTTTCTTCGGGAGTGGAGCTATTGCTGGCGGCAGCAAATTCTATATCAGTATATTCGCCTTCGCTTAAGTCATTATAATTCCAAGATAGTTGCCAAGTCATGTTTTCACTAACTGCAATATCAACTTTTCTTTCAATACCGCCAATGGTGGCAGAGACTTCGACGTTAGTGGCGTCTCCGTCTTCTGGATAGTCAATGGTGCCCGAGAGAGTGAATTCTAGAGAGGATTTGGTGGGAACTATATCTGTGCTGCTGTCGTTGATATTTAGGTTAAAAATAAAAGTGCCCAAAATATATGGCTCAGATATTGTACCGTGGCCGCCAACAACCTTTAACTGATTGCTTAATCTAAATGAAGGGACAATACGATGCATTTGATAGTAATTATTGATAATGTCGTATGGTGGTCCTCCCTGAGTAGAATTGTATGCCCTAGCAAGCCATATTAGACCACTGGTGCCTGATATTGGAGTTCTAGTCCAAAACCAATTAGAAGTTGGAGACGAAAAAACAATATTATTATTAATTACTTCGGTGAGCGAAGGGACACCTATTTTTGAAAATAATACAGTACTATCCCAGTTAGTAGTTAAAATTAATTCTTTATGGTTATCAATAAGATTATTATAAAAATTAACCAAAGTAGTATTAGCTAGAGACGAACTAGAAAAAGTGTTGCTAGCCACGCTATTATATTCACCAACATAAGAATTATCATATGTTTTTATAAAATATCCTTGCTCATCTGAAATAAATGTAGTATTGTTGTAATAACGGGCTTTTCGCCACACACTACTAGCAAAAGAAATGTATTCACCATAATTAATCTCAGCAATAAAGTCGCCAATATTAGCAGCTTCAATTTTATTTATAGAGTTAAAAGTAAATAAAAAAGAAAAATTTATTATAAAAGCGATTAAAAATTTAATTTTAAATTGAAATGACATCTGCTTTATTTTAACATCAAACCAAGAGAATTTCAATATATTAAAATCTTGCTTTTGGTAGTAAAAATACAACCATAATTTTTAAACAATCTTATAGCTCCACAAAGCCGCTAGACTTACACCAAGAAAATCATAGCCCACATCTCTGAGGGTGCCGGTTCTCCCAGGCACATAACTCTGATGCCATTCATCAAAAATAGCGAAAACCAAACATAAAATAATAATCAAAAATAGTTGACGGGAGGTTTTTTCTGGCTGAGCATGAGAAAGACGAAAAGCCAAAAACCAGCACCAAAAAAGAATCATATAGACGGTTAGATGGGCAGTTTTTTTGATGATGAAGTCTTGCCAAAAGACATCTAAGCTAGGTAAAACTGGCTGGGAAGATAAAAACGAAATTATTCCCATCCAAAAGATTGGCAAGAGAAAAAGACTAAAATTCCACCACTGGTTCTTCATTATTATTTTTTTGATAATCATACCAACATTGTAAAATATCTAAGCTAATGATAATAATAGTACTGAGAATTATAACAGTAAGAGCAAATATTAACAACTGACGATTGAAACTGGAATTTGGGGCGCTTGGCGTCATGCTGGCAGCTGAGCTAGATTGATTGGTGACAACTGAAGGTAAGATTAATGACTGATGGTCATTTTTATATTTGATCTTTGGGAGACGAAAACTAATATCTTTTTTCCATGAATTGTCCTCGCTCGTTATGAGTTGATTGTTGGTCGTTGCGACTGAGGATTCAGTTGCTAACTGGGGGTTAACATTAGAACTAGTTTTGCTACTAGAATTAGAATTGGGGCTGTTGGATAAGTTGGTGGCTGAAGCGCCAGTTAAATTTAAAGCGGTGGTGGAGGGCGCAGTGTTACTTTGGGTGGTAGGAGGGGTTGATGATTGGCTGTCATCGACGTCATCATAAATATATTCGATGAGATGATTGCTTTTACCTTTGGTGGGTTGGGCGAAATCCCATTGACTACCGCCATCAATGAGGCGATGATAACTTTGAGTACTGGTTAGCTTAGGATAAGTGATAAAATCAACAATTTCTCCAGTGGGAGAAAAAAGATAAATGGTATCGCCGGCATTATTAAGAGTGACTTTGGAGGTTTCTAAGAGCCAAAAACCTTGAGCTGATAAAGTAGCGTCGTGACTTTTATTGATTAATTCGTGATTTTTGATAATGCCACTAATGTTCTCTGCTATTTGCCAGCCAGCAAGAGGAACTGCTTGACTAGTGGGATTATATATTTCCAACCACTCTGCTTCTCCATTGGGTGGAGAGGCGTAGATCTCATTAATTAGTAATTGAGCTTGGGCATAATGACAGAATAAAAAATTCAGCATTAAAGTGATAAAAAGAGGGAAAAATAATATTTTTTGCATATAACTATATTATCCACACAAAAGTGACAAAAAAGTGACAAAAAAGTGACCAATTTTTGTGTTAGAATAGAGAGATTATGATTACAAATTTCATTCGCAATTTTTTTGTTATTGCCGTAGTATTATTCGTCACAATTTGGTTTTTGCCAAATGTATCTTTAGGATATGCAGTGGGCAAGGGTTTTAATATCGCAGAATTTGTAGCTAGTTTGCCAGTTTTTTTGGTGACTAGCTTAGTATTAACGATTTTATCGGTAGTGGCGAGACCAATTTTGCAAATCATTACCGCTCCAATTAATTTTTTAACCTTAGGTCTGTTTAATGTGGTGATTAA
>CAZMIQ010000006.1:0-22616 GCA_964566525.1 uncultured Pseudomonadales bacterium
CCTGATTTTTATACCCCTCACGAAAAAAAAGCTTTAGTCAAAAAAATGCGTCGTCGAATGAATGCTGCCGCCGAACAAATGGATTATGAATTAGCGGCGATTATTAGAGACATGATTAAGCTTTTAGAAAAAGAGTAGGGGACTATTACAATAGTAAGTCTTTTTTTCATGTTATAATACTAAATCTGATTTAATTAATTTAAAGGAGGTGTCGCCTAGTGGCTATGGCAACAGTCTTGAAAACTGTCGTGACGCAAGTCCATCGTGGGTTCGAGTCCCACCACCTCCGCCAAAAATAAAAAGTTCTGACAAAATATCTTTTTAATCAATTTAGCTTAATACAATTTTTATTAGAAGTGCATTTTAAACGCTTTTCAATTTTATTACCTATAATTTAATCATTATTGTGCACAGCTGATTTCCACAAATTAAATCCAAAAATACAACTTCTACTCTTAAATACCAATAAAAGTAAAAAACTGCATGAAAGAAAATTTCCTGTTTAGCAGTATTACAAGTAGATAGTAAAAATTATTTTTTTGAAAGGAAAATAATCATGAATAAAAAAACTATGCTTTTAGGTGCAACAGCCCTAGTGCTGGGTGCTGTCAGCTTGCTCCCCCAAACAGCACTCGCTTATAGAGGTGATGCAACTGTTCAAGGTCCAAATTTTACGGAAGAACGTCATGAAGCCATGACTCAAGCCTTTGCCAACAAAGACTACGATGCTTGGAAAACATTAATGAACGGTAAAGGAGTTACTCGTAGAATTACTGAGGAAAATTTTGCCAGATTCGTAGAAGCCCATCAATTATCTTTAGAGGGTAAAACTGCTGAAGCTGCTGCTATTAGAGCAGAATTGGGACTTGGTCAACAAAATGGCTCTGGTATGGGTCAGGGCAATGGTCAAGGAAAAGCAAATCGCTAAACTCATGTAATAAAGAGCATCCTCTAGTTACTTCATTGACAGCTAAGGGATGCTCTACAATGAGACAATATAAATGCCAAAATTAAATAAATTTAGCGATGAAGAACTTGCGGAAATTGTTCGTACTAAAGACAATAGTGCTTATGCCGAATTAATCCATCGCTATGAAAAAAAACTACTTCGTTATGCCACTTATTTAATCAATGATGAAGATCTTGCAGCTGATGCTGTTCAAGAAGGTTTTATTAAAGCATATATCAATCTTAATAGTTTCAATTCCAAGCTTAAATTTTCCAGTTGGCTTTATCGTATTGTTCATAATCAAGCCATTAATTTAATTAGTAAAAACAAAAGAAATATTTCAACAGACGAAATTTTAGAAATGGGCAGTGGTACAAATTTGGAAGACGAATTCATTAAAAAAGAAATTAAAAATAATTTGCATGATTGTCTTAATAAAATAAATCTCTTATATAAGGTTCCACTTACTTTGTATTTTCTTGAAGAAAAATCATATGAAGAGATTAGCAATATTTTAAGAATTCCAATCGGCACTGTAGGCACTAGAATAAATCGAGCCAAAATTATGGTTAAAAAAATATGTCAAAAAAAACAATAAATTTAGAAAAAAATATTATGGCCAAAGTCAAATCTGGCAAAATAACAATGAAACCACGCTGGTATTTCATTTTGGGTTCTTTACTAATGATTGCTGGATTAAGTGGTCTTAGTATTGGGGCTATTTTTCTAACTAATTTAAGCTTTTTCTTACTTCGCCAACATGGGCCGAGAGGGGATTATCGTTTACAATTAATGCTTGAGAGTTTTCCATGGTGGATTCCATTTTTAGCCATTATTGGCATTGTAGGAGGAGTATGGATACTCAAGAAATATGATTTTTCTTACAAGAAAAACTTTAGCTTAATTGTCATTGGTTTTGTACTTTCTATTTTAGCTGCTGCTTTCATCATTGATTATTCTGGACTCAATGATTTTTGGTCTCATCAAGGGCCTATGCGCGGTTTTTATCAAAGATTAAAGAATCAAGACTCTGTGTTTCCAACAAAAAAAGGCGGCGGACAAGGTGGACAAAGAAAATTTACTGAGTAAGTCGAGATATCTTTTGGCTCTATAAGGAGACTAAATGAATTATTAAACAAATAAAGTGAGACAAATCTTTAGCTGATAGTAGTTAAAATTAATAAAATATGTGTAGTGCTAAATTAAGGTCTTGACATTTTTAAAAAAAAGGGTATTATTGAGTAAGGAACAAAATTATGAAAAATCAATCTTTATCAATATTTTTAGCTACTATGATTCTTATATCTGTAGTCACTTCGGCAAAAGCTGCAAAGAGCAATAATTCTGAAGACACCAACAGCAACTCTGTTAAAAGCACCACCATCAGTCAAGGATCAATGGGTCAAGAAGCTAATACTGGTACACAGAAAACCACTGCTACTCCCTCCACACCAACAATGCAAGTAAAGAATCAAATCGAAACTAAAAATCAGGGAGAGGATTCTCAGTTGCAAGTGAAAACACAAGAAGAGACTGGTTTAAGTACTGGAAGTGGAACTACAAAAAACGAGTCTCCACGAAACGATATAGCTGAAGAAAAAATGAGCGGCGTTGCCAATCAAGTCGAGGAGCTGATTGTCAATCAAACCATAAACGGTGGCATTGGCGAACAAGTAAAACAAATAGCTACTGAAGAAAAACAAACCCAAGAACAAGTTGAAGCTCAACTTAATCAAGTTGAAAACCGCAAAGGTCTTTTAAAATTTTTAATAGGTCCAGACTATAAAGTCTTAAAAACAATGGAAAAACAGATTGAAGAAAATCAACTGCGAATTGATCAACTCACTCAGCTAAAGACACAATTAACGAATCAGAGTGAGATAACCATGCTTGAGGAAACTATTCAGGCAATGATTGATCAAAAAACTCAGTTACAAGAAACTGTCACTAGTGAAACCCAAACCAAAAGTGTGCTTGGCTGGTTATTCAAATACTTTGCTAGATGAAACCGCTCTTACAATTTTCGGTCGGAGTTAAAAGTAGGTAGAGATATAAATTGGTTTCAAAGAAAAAACATTGTAACTATGTATGTTGGGAAATTATTCGAAAAAGATGCTCCTAACATCAAAAACAACAAAACAGTGCTAGATTAGTTCGCAAAAATTTTGCTAAAATATGAGAGAAACTAAAATTCAAAGAAAGGTTATATGAGTGACATGATCTGTCAAACAAAAAGATTAGGAATGCTTAGTAAAAAAAATTTAAAATAACTAATAACTTTACTACAATAATATCAAATTGAATCAATAGTAAATAAAACATATTCTTGTTTCCAAACTAATAATCAAAACAACTTTATTTCTCAATCTTGCACTCTAAGATTTAATAACGCCATTATTTAACTCAAATTCAGATATTGGCTCACTTAAAGATTTTTTTAGCTCTTCCTTTTCATTTTTTGAGTTAAAGATAATTTTATGTGAAATTTTAATTTCATTTTTTCTTATCTAATACATGACCAATGTGATCACTTAATTTTTCGTTAACATAGGCAGTTATTTTTCCAGTTTTTAAATCTAAAATAATTTCTTCATATTTATTTTCAAGATGATTAAATATTCTAGTCAAGTTCATCCAAGTATTATTTTTTCTATATAAATCGTTACCCATTACTAATTCTGATATAGGTCGCTTATTCCCTTTTCTTTTTTGCTTTAAACGAAGCTTCTCATAAATAAAAACATTTTCAGTAATATAAATTAAAGAAATATTAATTTTTGAGCCACATACTTTACATGTTTTACTATTACCCCATTTAGCTCCACAATTTTTACAAAACATTTTATTTGACATACGCCCCATTATAACTTGCACTAACTCAAAACCTCTTCCCCCTTTTTTTCTGCTATAATATCAATTGCAATGAACAAAATCGATTCATATATCCAAAAACAACCATCCCCCCAAAAAGAAATCTGTCAATCTCTTAGAAAAATTATTTTTTCTACTTTTCCCGATATTAGTGAAGAAATGCAGTGGGGTGTACCAAGCTATGATCATGGCAAATATTACTTCGTCGCCCTTAAAAATCATGTCAATCTTGGGTTTTCACTATCAGGCATTGATCCGAAAGATTATCATTTATTTGATGGTGGTGGCAAAACCATGAAACATCTCAAAATCGACTCTCTTGAACATCTTGATGAATCAAAAATTATTTTTTTGCTCAAATTAGTTAAAAATCGCTCATGAAAACTAAGTCTCCACTCCAACAAATTCCAGGAATTGGTCCTAGCATTACCCAAGATTTAAATAATATTGGCATCCATACTATCGCTGATCTTAAAGGCAAAAACCCTTATACTCTATACGAACTTTCTAATCATTTCACTAGCAAAACCCAAGATCGTTGTCTTCTTTATGTTTTCCGCCTCGCAGTTTATTACGCCGAAAACAATATCCATGAACCCGAAAAACTCAAATGGTGGTTTTGGCAAGACGAACAATAATTTTTTCAATCTCTTCTTAAAGCCACTACTGGATCAAGCTTGGCCGCTTTTTTAGCTGGATAATAACCAAAAATCAAACCGATTAAACTAGAAACACCTAAAGACACCATAATCGAAGTTTGATTAATAACATATTTAAATTGAGGAAAATTACCAAAATTTCCCGCAAAAGTATTAGCCAACCAAATAATCAAAAAACTTCCACCCAATCCCAAAAATACTCCTATCAATCCACCAAAAATTGTCATTACAATTGCTTCCACCAAAAATTGAAAGGTAATGTCTTTTTCCTGAGCCCCTAATGCTTTCATTAAACCAATCTCCTTAGTTCTTTCAGTCACTGACACCAACATAATGTTCATAATACCAACTCCTCCAACTACCAAGGAAATAGCTGCAATTAACGCTAATCCAATCGAAAAAATAGTCATAAAAGTACTTATTTCTGCCACAACATCTTTTACATTTTGAACCACAAAAGACATTTCTTCTTTGTCTTCGAAACCATATGCTTCCATTAATACCTTTTCGATCTCTAAGCTAATTTTTTCAAAATCAGCATCCATCTTTAAATTAACATCAATGTAATTATAACCATAAGTTTGAAAATAAGGATCTAATTCACCCAAGCTTTTTGGCAAATACAAACGAGCATAACTTGGTGTAAAAACTGACTCATTTTTAATTACCCCAATCACTCGATAATAACTTCCATCATCTAATCTTATTGATTGCTGAATTGCCAACTGAGGAGCACCAAAAAGTTCATCTGCTGTATAAGCACTGATGATCGCTACTTGAGATTTTTCAGCAATATCCTCCTCATTAAAAGGATATCCAGCTAAAAAAGTCAATTTGTTTACCGACCTAATGTCGTTATAAGTTACATGCATTTCTAATGAATCATCTTCAGCATTATAAACCATTCCTCCAGAACCATTAAATTGAGGATTATAATCTTCTACCCCCTCTATTTCCGCTGCTTTTAGAACATTAATTAATGACTGATTCAAAGGTAATTGTGACTCAGAATATCCTGACATAATTTTAATATTACCATAACCAGAATCAGTTATTTCTTCTTCTGCCGTTTTATAAACCGATTGACCTAAAGTCATAATTGCTATCACTGCCGCTACTCCCAAAATAATCCCGACCATAGTTAAAATCGTTCTCAATTTATTGGTGCGCAAAGTTACTAATGCTTCAATTATCAACTCAACAATCATTTAATCACCTTCCCATCCTGCAAATGTATTGTCCGGTGAGCAAATTGAGCGATATTAGGATCGTGAGTAATAATAACCACTGTCGTTCCAGTTTCTTGATTTACTTTCACCAACTCATTCATCACCATCTTAGCAGTCTTAGAATCTAGCGCTCCAGTTGGCTCATCACCTAAAATCAAGGCAGGTTGCATAATTAAGGCCCGCGCAATCGCCACTCTTTGTTGCTGACCACCAGACAAATTAAGCGGATAATTATCCTTTTTTTCTAATAATCCTACTTTATCTAAAACTGATTTAATTCTTTCTATCCTTTGCTCGTGAGGTATTTGACCATAAAGCATTGGTCTTTCAATATTTTTTTCAACTGTCAATCTAGGTAATAAATTAAATGATTGAAAAACAAAGCCAATCTGTTTATTACGTAAATTCGCCAGCTGTACAGCAGTATAATCATCAATTTTCTTTTCATCAAAATAATAATCACCCGTTGTTGACCGATCTAAAGTTCCCAAAATATTCATTAAAGTTGATTTTCCACTCCCTGATGCTCCCATAATCGCCACCATCTCGCCCTTATGAATCGTCATATCTATCCCATGTAAAACTTCAGTCAATGCCAACCCACTACCATAAGTTTTGGTAATTTTATTCAACCTTAACAATGGCACTTTATTATTTTTTAGCATTACTAATCACATTCCGATCAACCAAAACTTTTTCATCCTCCTGCAAACCTTCAACGATTTCCACTTTTCCACCAGTTTTAATACCTAATGTTACTGCTCTTTCCTCATAATAATTATTTGAACTAAAATCTTCTTTCACCACCGTCACCAAATCATCATGAACTGCCTCCAAAGGTAAAACTAAAGTATTTGAACTTTCAGCTGTAATGATCGATATTTCCACTGGAATACCTAATAATAATTGATTCTGATAATCATCCACCTCCAACCAAGCTCGATAACGCAAACCTTTTCCTTCCACATTTTTACCCACTTTATCGATTCTCACTACTTGTGCAGAGAAAGTAGCATCTTTCACATAATCAGTCTTAACAATTGCATTTTGACCCTCACTTAAAACCATAGCATCATTAGGCCCGATTTGCATGCTGATTGTCTTTCTACCATTTGGCACAATTAAAAACAATGGAGTCCCTTTTTTATCGCCCACATTAGCAATTACGTTTTCCCCCTCATTTATGCCCACATTTTCTATCCGACCATCAATGGGAGAATAATAACTACCATCAAGACTCGCATTATAAGCCGACAAAGCTGACTGATAGTTTGCTTTATTAACCATCAATTTCTCATTAATCTGACTAGGCAATAACACTGCCGCCTCCAAACTTCTTCTAGCCATGCTTTCATTAATTTTTAATTGTTGATATTCTTTATTATCAGCAGTTTTTTTTTCAGGATAAGTTTCTTCGAAAATTCTCAACTCCTCTTCAATTGCCATCATTGCTTTTTTAGCTGCTTCAAATTGATTCCACTCATCAACCCCTGTGGTTAATTTATCATTTTCATAAACAGTCTTAGCGCTAAGATAACTCGCTTTCGCACGATCAATCTCAGCTTTAGAAGCAGTACTTTTTATCTTAAACAATAACTGATCTTTTTTTACTTGTTGTCCATTTCTCACCAAAAATTCTATAATCACCCCACTAATTGGTGGCGTTACTTCCACTACCCCCTGCAGCTCTATTTGTCCACTTCTAATTACTTCCTTTTTCAAATCCTCTCTCACCACTGACACAACTTCCCGATTAGCTTCATATTTTTTCTGCTTATTTATTTTTAATCTCACCAAAATAAATATCGTAATCAATATTAATATTATTAATATTTTTTGCCATTTCTTAATTTTTGCCCATTTTTTTCTCAAAATAGTAAAAACTTTTTTAACCTTCATTTACATTATTCCTAATATTTACTTATTCTTCTTTCTTTCCCACACAATTAAACTCAAACCACCCAGCATTACTAAAATCCATCCAAAAGGAATTTTTGTCTGATTTTTTTCAATTACCATAGGCTTTTTGATTACCAACTGCTGACAATTCATATCTAATTCTTTATTATCTATCATTTTATTGATTTCATCAGTAGTAAATCTCTGCTCACACTCATAAAAATCAACAAAGGGTTCATCATCAATTATTAATTTAAAAAACTCACTTAATTCTGGCACTTGTTTTAAATCAGCATAATCTTCATAAGTCATATTGATAAAAGCACTATTGATATTAATATTGGCCCGATCTAATAAAAAACCATTATTTAAAACAATCGGCTCAATCTCTTCCTTCATTGCTTTGATTTCTTCTATGATCGGAATTGTGGCAATGACTGTTTTTTCATTCGCCATACGAATAGGCACCAACTGATTATAATTGCCTCTAGTACGATAAATTATTGTTTTATCATCGCTGCTCGCTTGAACTTTGACTAATGCAATCAAAATCAAAAATAAAAAAATGCAAAAATTCTTTTTTAACATAATGTCTCATTATAGCACTAATGGGAAGAGAAAATAGGTAAAAAAATAAACTTTTTTTATTTTCCCTGTGACCCCAGCGGGATTCGAACCCGCGATCTTTTGGATGAGAACCAAATGTCCTAGACCACTAGACGATGGGGCCAAGAAAAGCTATTATACCATGAGAAAACCAAGTAAAAAAATTAATTCAATTCTTTTTGCAAATATTTTCCTGTCCAAGAATTTTTATTAGCTGCAATTTGTTTTGGCGTGCCACAGGCCACCAGCTTTCCACCTTTTTCTCCTCCTTCAGGTCCTAAATCGATCACATAATCCACGTTTTTAATAATATCCAAATTATGTTCTATGATGATCACCGTATTATTCTGCGCCACTAAACTACTTAAAATATCAAGCAGTTTCTGAACATCTTCGAAATGCAAGCCAGTGGTCGGCTCATCTAATAAATAAATCACATGTTCAGTCCGATTAGTGCTTAATTCTTTAGCTAATTTTACTCTCTGAGCTTCACCACCTGATAAAGTGGGTGCGCTTTGACCTAAAGTAATATATCCCAAGCCCACTTTTTGCAATGTTTCCAATTTGCTTTGCAAATGCCCATGACCAACAAAAAAACCATGAGCTTCATCCACTGTCATATTTAATACTTCGGCAATATTTTTATTTCGATATTGAATTTGTAAAGTTTCTTCACTATATCTTTGACCATTACAAACATCACATGGAACATAAACATCTGGCAAAAATTGCATTTCGACTTTTATTTGCCCATCTCCTTGGCAAGCTTCACATCTGCCGCCCTTAATATTAAAAGAAAAACGAGATAAATTATAACCTCGAAGCTTAGCTTCCGCTGTTTGAGCAAAAATTTTGCGAATATAATCAAAAATTTTGGTATAAGTCGCAGGATTTGACCGAGGAGTTTTCCCAATTGGCGATTGATCCACCAAGCACAGCTTCTTCACTCCTTTAGGCACTTGTAAATCTTTAATTGGAGCTGGTATTTCATCAATTTTATAACCCAAACTAATAGCCAAATTAGCGTATAAAGAGTCATATAATAAAGTTGACTTACCACTCCCAGAAATCCCAGTGAGAGCAATTAATTTGCCCAAAGGAAAACTAATATCAAGATTTTTCAAATTATTACCTGTCGCTCCTAATAACTTAATTTCCTTGCCTTCAAGGTTTCTTTTTGCCTGCGCCAAAGCTTTACTCATTGACGACAAATTGCTACTATTTCTTTTAACTTTTTTCTTTCCACTCAAATATTTACCCGTTAAGCTTTGTCGATTTTTCATTAATTCTTCTGGACTGCCACTGGCCACAATTTTACCTCCTCCCTTACCTGCCAAAGGTCCAAAGTCATAAATTTGATCTGCTGCCATCATTACTTCTTGATCATGTTCTACTACAATCACCGTATTATCTTTATTTTTCAAGTTTTTTAAAGTTTCAATTAACCGATGATTATCTCTTTGATGTAAACCAATCGTTGGTTCATCTAAAATATATAATACGCCAGTCAAACCAGTGCCAATTTGTGAAGCTAATCTGATTCTTTGCGCCTCACCACCAGCTAAAGTATTTGCTTGCCGTGCTAAGGTCAAATAATCCAAGCCTACACTTAATAAAAAACCCAAACGCGTACAAACTTCGTTAATAACTGGCTCCGCAATCATTTTTTCTTTAGCATTTAAAATTTCTTTCTCCTTCATTTGTTCGAAAAATGCCACTGCCTTATCGATTGTTAAATTAGTCAACTCCGCAATATTAAAATTATTAATTGTAATTGATAATGCCTCCGGTCGTAAACGATAGCCCTTACAAGCTGAACACACCTCTTGTCTCATATAATTACCAATTTCTCTTCTCACCCAATCACTTTCTGTTTCATGATAACGTTTTTCTAATTCAGTCACAAAACCACTAAAAGTTTCTTTAATTTTAGTTGCTTCCCCAAAACGATTTTCACCTGCCACCGTATATGTTTTTTTACTCCCATAAAGTAAAATTTCTTGTGCCTGCGGACTAAAATCTTTCCAAAGTGTCTTACGAAAATCATAACCTAAATCACTCACCACCACTTGCACTAAACGAGACCACCAAGTATTACTCGCAATCGTCCGCTCATACGGAATAATCGCTCCTTCAGACAAAGTTAAATTTGGCGCCACCATTTTATTAATATCAATTTTTAATAATACGCCTAAACCATTACATTGTGGACAGGCACCTGACGGAGAATTAAAAGAAAAGAGCTGCGGTGACGGTTCATCCAAACTTATTCCACAAAAACTACAAGCCAACTTTTCACTAAAAAGCAAATCCTCAAAATCTTTTGGATCATCTGGAAAATCTAAACTCGCATCATTAATAAAAGTCACCATGCAAAAGCCTTCCGCTTGCTTTAAAGCTTCTTCTACGCTCGCCGTCAAACGACTCTTAAATGTTTTAAACTTTTCCGCTTGTTTAAACTGAGATTCATTAATCGTCAATCTATCAATCACAATTTCAATCGTATGACGATTATTTTTAAATAAATTGATGTTTTGACTCAATGAATATAGCTTGCCATCAATTCTCACTCTTTGATAGCCTTTTTTATACAAACTTACCAATAAATTACTAAATTCTCCCTTTTTATCTCTTACAATTGGCGACAAAATCATCAAACGTAAGCCACTTGCTTGCAAGCGATTTTGAATTTCTCTCGAAATATGACCGATAATTTGATCAATCGTTTGAGTCGATATTTCTCGCCCACACTCAGGACAATGCAAATGTCCCACTTTCGCATATAATAATCTCAAGTAATCATAAATTTCGGTAATTGTCCCTACAGTTGAGCGAGGATTGTGGCTAGTAGTCTTTTGGTCAATCGCAATGGCTGGCGCCAAACCTTCAATATTGTCAACTTCTGGTTTCTTCATAATTCCCAAAAATTGCCGCGCATAAGCTGATAAACTCTCCACATAGCGTCTTTGACCTTCGCTGTAAAGTGTGTCAAAAGCCAAAGAACTTTTACCAGAACCAGATAAGCCAGTAAACACAATTAATTTATTTTTTGGAATTTGTAAATCCAAATTTTTTAAATTATGCTCTCTCGCACCTTTAATTGTAATGTATTTGCTTGTCATAAATAGTAATCTAGTATTATACCACAAAAAACAAAAGTGCCTTTAGACCAACATATTCATCATCACTAAAATCCAAATTCCTTAAAATTTTTACCAAAAATCAGTTATAATGATTTCGAGTAAAAAATCAACAGAAAGCCTAATAATTATGAAAGAAAACCAAAATCATTTAATCGAAGAATTAATTAATGATAATGAAGAAGATCAACTCGTTAAACAAAAACTTACCCACGAAAGATTAATTGATAATTTATACGATGAATATTTTCAGCCAATCAATTTTGACCAAGATCTTAGCGATGAAGAAAAAAAAGCCTTAGTTAAAACTTATCATCAAAAATTATTAATTGCCGAAGAAAATTATACTATCATTGAAAAAGACCTCGAAAAATTTAAAACCGAACAAGATCATCAAGACGAAGACGAATTACTAAAAAATTCCACTCTCAAACGGTCATTAATTGTCCAAAGTTCTTTTTTTTATGAAGAACGTCAAGCGATGTTTCATGAACATTTTCCCAAAAGAGATGAAGTTGATCAGTTAATTACTACCATCAAAAAATACTTTAATGCTTATCAAGAAGCAGAAAAACTAGATGCTGAATATAAAAATCATCACTTGGATTTTAAAGAGTATCAATTTTTAGCCTTAAGTAATGACAATCAAAGAAAAATCGCTCATAATGATTTAATTACCCTTTTAAATCGCATTAACACTTTATGTAAACAAGCCAATATTATGCCTCTTACTTATAAAAATTTTCTCCATGCTGATCGCAAAAATATTAATGAGCGTCCCAATCAAATGAGTAATGATCGTCGTCGAGTCGCCTTTTATGCCCACGCTGTCATCAATCAACTTACCGACAAATATAAAAAACTAAAAGTCGATCCCTAAAGTTTCGGTTTTATTGATATAATATTCATAATGGCAATAAATAATGGAGGTGAGTTCTTTGATATTAGAAAAAATTGGTTTGATGCTGCACGAAAGTACTCACAACTTGGATGCAGAAATAGTCTCGCAATTTCATTATCTTTCTTGTACTATTTTTGAAAATGTTTCTGCTCAGCTTCCAATTTACAGTGAGGATCTGAAAAAAATCAGAACTCTATTGGATATGATTAATGATGCTCTCATGGAGATAGGGGAAGAATTTTTTGTGGTCACCGACAATTTAAATCTCATTCAATTCTGTTATGATTATACCCTAGAAATAATCGAAGCCGACAGCGCATAAATTATTACCATTAATCCCCAAAACTTTTTGGGGATTTTTTTATTTACAAAACATAGTTTAGGTGATATAATAATCTTAATAGGGCATTATCGCTCTAGATCTTTAAAATTGACAAAATCTTAATGGAGGTGAATCATATGACAACTCAATGGTTGCAAGAAAATCAGGATTGGCTCCACGATGTAAGTGAAATCGATTTGCGCTCACAAACAACAATTGACAATTGGCGAAAGCATAAGCAAAAACACCGCATTAAACACGACCTAGAATTCGGCAAACCAATGTGGCAAAGGCTCAATCCCCAAAGCAAGCGCTTTACCGTCTTGCAAGACTCAAATTGTTATCATTTATTTGAAAGTCTGGCTGGCGGGGCGAGTCTCACCGATTTTAAAAAAAGCAATTACTTACTTAAGCACCCACTCTTTGACTTACTGCTTAGTAGCGACCTTAGACGGTGGGAAGGACTCACTCTCAAAGAAAGCGTTAACGCCTTTACGCGTCAGTGGTATAAATACTTTGATGACGAAAATTGTCTTCTTAGTCATTTTGCCATCTGGATCTGGGCACATTTGCGCGATTTAGACAAAGCCCTTTCATTGGAAAATGATCAGGCTTTAGATCATATTTGGCAAAAAGAAGGCTGTTCATTGGCCGAATATTGCCTTCAACAAATGCCAGACGACTGGTTTCAGCCCAATGAAAAAGCCTTAATTGCCTGGTTTTTGCATGATCGTCTCATGAGCAAACTCATGAGCGGTCAAATTTTTCTGGGCATCGACGGCGACGAAATGTTAGGCGAGGCAAAAAAAATGGTCGCTGACTTGATCTTCAAAGTCTATAGTCAAGCAGCTGATCAAGTCAATCATCGATTCGTTGAGCTATATGATCTAAGCTATAAGCTCTGGCTTTGCGAAAAATTGAGCTATACGGTAGATGGTTGGGGAGTTCCTCAGGAAGATGCGCAAATCACCATCAAAAGAGGAAAAGAAAATTACATTGAAGTTCATCCAATCTTCCAAAAAAATAAAATTTTTTTTGAAGAGTATTGCAAACAAATATTATCATAGATTTTGTCAAAAATTTATCCCTGCTTAAAAAGCAGGGATTTTTTCATCACTTTTTATATTTTTTTTGTTTTTTATCTAATAAAACTTGATAAAAACTTTTTTTTCGATTAAATTTGACAAGTATTTTAAACACAAAATCAACTAGGCTTTCTTCACGACCCACATCTACATAATCAACATTATTATCATCTCTCTCTTTACTTGAATTATCTTTATTGACCGATATTTTTTCCGCTTCTACCACTTTTCTAAATCTTTCTTCTGCTTTTTCATGTTCAATTTTCTCTAGTTCATGCTTTTCAATTAAAGCACAAATGCCTAATGTCTGAGTAATGATTAACTCATAAAATTCTAAATCTTCAAACTCATGCTGTTTTTCGTGACATTCCTTGCAAAGCATAATGCAATTTTCTTTACCAGAAATATAATCCAGCACTTCTTGAGATTTTTGCAAATAATTTTTAGCATAATGAATTGGAATATGATGATGAGCAGTTAATCTTTTTTCGCTCTCATGAGCATTGCAGTCGGCGCAACGATAGTCTTGTTTTTTTCTCACCTCCTCTTTCGTCTCTGGTGAAAAATGATATGGATTATTTTTTTCTGTTCTTTCTTTACTCATAAGTATTTACCTAAATATAATTAAAGATGTCAAATTATATCATAATTTAAAAATAAAAATTCATTAAGATTTAGTAAATTTACTCTCATTGCTATCAATGTTATAATAAGAAATAATGAAACCAGCACTCTTAGCTATCAAACTTTTAACCCTCATGGAACCAATTGTTTATGGTTATCTTGATCATGATAAAAAAAAGCATTTCGATACCAATGATCAATTTGCCCATCAATATTATCTCCAAGCCCCATGGCAATTAGAAAGATCACAAATTGGAGTTTGTTGGGATCAAGTCGAATATGAAAGAGATTTTTTTGTCAAAAAAAATCTCAAATACAAAACTCTTGCTATTGTCGCTGATGACGGCGAAAATTTGCCTACTCACTCCATGCTTTATTTCAAAACTGACCAACAATTTTGCTGGTTCGAACATTCTTGGGCACAATATCGCGGACTCTGGTATTTTGATACAGAAAAAGCTCTGCGCGAGAAACTAGCCACTAGATTCCTACAAGGTCTTGACTTTTATCATGGTTGGAAAATTGTCCAATATGACCAACCGATGTTTGGCATTAATTGCGACCAATATTATCAACACCTTGATCAAGGAATAATTAAATTACAAGGGGACGGGACTAAAATTACTTCCCTCTTTGACTTTACTTCAAATAAAAAAGGATAAATGTCTACCTTAGCTACTTTAGTCACTGAATTAATTAAGCAGGTCCAAATCAACCCTCACTTTTCTCAATTAAATTTACTTCGTTTACAAAGAAAATATTTGAAAAATCAAACTCAAGCTCAACCTTTTTATCAAAAAGTTTAAATTTTAGCCTATTTTAAAAAAAACTACTCTACCCAAAATTTAGACACCAAGCTTTATCAAACAATCATCAAAATTTTACAAGTTAAGCCCATTCGCACTCAATCAGGAGTGGCCACTGTTACTCTCCTCACTAAACCTTGGCCTTGTCCAGGACAATGTATTTTTTGTCCCGCTGATGTGCGCATGCCCAAAAGTTATCTTGCTAATGAACCAGGGGCTCAAAGAGCCGAATTAAACTTTTTTGATCCTTATTTACAAGTCATGAACCGCCTTCAAGCCCTTAAAGCCATGGGTCATAATCTCAGCAAAGTCGAAATCATTATTTTAGGCGGCACTTGGGAAAGCTATCCACTTGACTATCGCTTATGGTTTGTCACTCAAGTTTTTCAAGCCCTCAATGACTTTAGTCTCAATCTTGATCAAAGTCAAACCATAAGTCAACGCTATCATCAATTAAATGAACAATTAAAAAAGCAACAAGAAATCTATCTCAGCAATCAACCAACGGAAAATGAAAAAAATTGGCAAAGCTGGCAAAATAAAGTTGATCAAGGAAAAATTACTTATAATGATTTAGTTAATCAATGCTATTTAAAAAACACTCGAGAAGTCAAGCTCAAGCAATGGCAAAAAGCTACTTGGGAACAACTAACTCAGCAACAAGATATTAATCAAAGTGCTAAAACTCGCAATGTCGGTCTCGTCATGGAAACTAGACCAGATTTGATTAATGAACAATCTCTCACCACTCTCCGGCGCATGGGAGCCACCAAAGTTCAAATTGGCGTCCAAAGTGTCAATGATCAAATTTTGCAGATGAATAAAAGAGGCATTGATAGTGAAGGCATTGCTTTAGCTTTTGCTTGGCTGAGGATTTTCGGCTTTAAAATTCATGCCCATTTTATGGCAAATTTATACGGCGCTGATGTATCAAAAGACATTGAAGATTATCATCGCTTTGTCACCCACGAAGACTATTTACCCGACGAAATCAAGCTTTATCCCTGTAGCTTGCTGCAAAGTGCCCCTCTTTTCGATTATTATCAAAAAAAACTCTGGCGACCATATACTCAGGAGCAATTATTACAAGTTCTCACTCATAATTTACAATCTACTCCAGAATTTATCCGCATCACCAGAATGATTAGAGATTTTTCTGCTCATGATATTATTGACGGCAATAAAAAAACCAATTTCCGTCAATTAGTCGAAAACGAATTAAGCAAAAACAAAATTATTGTCAAAGAAATTCGTCAAAGAGAAATTAAAAATCAAGCTATTCAAGCAGCTGATTTAATTTTAAAAGAAATTCATTATCAAACTTCAGTTAGTGACGAATATTTTTTACAAATGGTCACTCCCGAAAATAAAATTGCCGGCTTCTTACGCCTCTCACTCCCAAAAAAAAATACCCGCTGGCAAGCCATTAATGACTATTTAGGTAGTAAAGCCAAAGCAGCCATGATTAGAGAAGTGCATGTTTACGGCGTAGTTTCTAGCTTGGGTGAAAAAGGTCAGTCGCAGCATTTGGGCTTAGGTAAAAAACTCATCGCGCAAGCTAAAAAAATTGCTCAAGCTCATGGCTGGCAGCAATTAAGAGTTATTTCTGCCATCGGCTTGCAACTTTATTATGAAAAACTAGGTTTTAGTTCAAATGGTTTATATCAAATTTGCGATTTGAAAAAAATAGTTAAAATTTTAGCAGAATAGGGGAGACTAAATTTTTTTCTCACATTTTTTTCACCAACTCTTCAATTTTATTCCAAGCTTGTTCATCTCCAGTTTCCTCAAATTTAACCGCCAAACTAAAAATATTATTAAAAACATTATCATCATCCTCATCTCCGTCAAAATCTTCCTTATATTTATCATCAAATAATTCTTGCACCAGTTTCTGGCAAACTTCAAATTTATTTTTATTAGAATAAAAAACTAATTTTAATGCCTCCTCTTTTGGCAACATTTTTCTTTTTTTCAACATATAATTATATATCATTATAGCATATCAAATTATGACAAACGAAAATGGTTAAATCTAAACACATTTCAGAATGACAATTAAACATAAATCTTACATTCCACCAATGTGTTTGGATCAAAACATCCAAATACCTGAAAACTAATTCATATGATAAAATACCATTATGAAAAAAATCACAAAAATAAATTTATTTTACTTCCTTATTGTCATCATGAGTCTTACCTTAGCTGGTCTTTTTTACTTATTGGGCGGAGACTATAATTCATTTGCCGGAGTAGCCATGGCTGCCACTTATATGTTTATTCCCACTGTAGCAGCCATCATCATCGAAAAGTTAATTTATAAAAATAAAATTAAACAAAATTTGTTAATCTCCTTCAAATTAAATAAATGGTTTCTAGTTGCGTGGCTAATTATGCCCATTATTGCCTTTATATCGATTGGCACTGCTCTACTTTTCCCTAATATTACTTTATCTTTAGATATGGAAGGCATGTTTGAGAGATATGCCAGCGTCATGACTGAGCAGCAACTTAAAGAAATACGTCTCTCTATCACTAATGCTCCAATTCATCCTCTTTGGCTTTCACTACTATCAGGTCTCTTGGCCGGTATTACCATTAATGCTCTTTTTGGCTTTGGCGAAGAACTCGGCTGGAGAGGCTTTTTATTACGACAATTCAATCATCAATCATTTATAAAAACAACGCTTATTAGCGGTTTTGTCTGGGGGATTTGGCATTCTCCTATTATCTTAATGGGACATAATTATCCAAATTATCCCTTACTAGGTGTATTAATGATGACTATTTGGTGCATTTTATTGACCCCTTTATTTTTATACATTACTCTCAAAGCCAAATCTGTCATTGCTGCCGCCATTATGCATGGCACTTTAAATGCCACTGCTGGCATTGCTCTTCTTGTTCTTAGCGGTGGCAATGAATTAACTATCGGTATGACCGGACTAACAGGTTTTATTGCTCTCACAATCGTCACGGCTGTATTTTTTGTTTATGACACTTTCATTAGCAAAGAAAATATTATGTTGGGCAAAATAAATCTAAAGACATAATTTTCTCACAATTTTTTCACCAACTCTTCAATTTTATTCCAAGCTTGTGCATCTCCGGTTTCATTAAATTTTATCGCGGCACTAAAAATATTATTAAAAACATTATTTTCATCCTCAAGATCTTGATCATAATTCCGCTTTATTAATTCTTTAACTAAATTACGACAAGTTTTACATTTATCTTGATTATCTTCCACAATCCCTTTTATTTTTTCAGCTTTTGATATAAATCTAAGTCTTTCAGACATAATTCCTTTCTTTTAAGTATGTATATTATAGCAGGCACCTGACAAACCAAAAATAAAGAAATTTTAATAGACACTAATAAAGCCATAGATTTAAGCAGAAAAACTATAATTGAGAAATTTACTCAATTCTTTGAACGATTCTTTAATATTTCAAGATAAATTTTGAAGATTTGCCAACACAAAATTTTACTTAGCCCATAAAAACCTATAGAAATATTTATATGTTATAATATAATTTATTCTCTTTTGATATATTTTAACTGAGAATAGCTCTTTCACAAATGAATATGGGTAAAATCACAACACAATGTTATAATACAGCTATGCAAAAACAAGACTGTTTTATCTGCAACCGAATTGACCAAATTAAGAAAGGCACAAATCAATATTTTGTGACCGAGCTTACAACTGGCTATGTAGTGATTGGTGATTACCAATTTTATCATGGCTATACTCTTTTTCTTTGTAAACAGCATGTGACTGAATTACATTTTCTTGATGAAGAATTTAAACAAAAATTTTTACAAGAAATGGCTTTGGTTGCACAGGCTGTTTATGAAATCTTTAAGCCAGAAAAACTCAATTATGAACTATTGGGAAACAAAGACTCCCATTTACATTGGCATCTTTATCCTAGATATAAAGACGATCCTTGCCCAAATAAACCAATTTGGCACATAGATAAGAATTTGAGATGTAACCATCAAACCTTAGCTAAACCAAAAGAACTCAAATTCATGAAACATAACTTGAAAAAAAGGATTAATTCTTTATCAAGATTAAAGATTGTCTAGTTGATATGAGAATACAATGAAACAGCTCTTTTGACCTAAGATCTGAGTCCTATAAATTTAGCACTGATAATCATTCTAGAATTTACATTGACAGATTTAATAAATCTCACTAAAATCATAACTTCAGCTTAAGAATAACGAGATACCGCAACTCTACTAATTTGTTACTTTTTAGTTTCAAACATCAAAGTCAAAAATACCATTTTAATTTAATCGCAATTACTAATTGTTGAAAAAAATGGCCATCCGCCAACCCAACATATTTATTAATATAAAAGATCATTAAACTCTCTAGTAGAGAGTCAATAATAAGGAGGGCATTGTCATGATTACAAAGTTTGATTATAAGGAAAATTTTTTTCAGTCCGTTGGTAAACCGCACTCAGGTAAAAACTTTATTCTAGATAAAGGAGTGCCGTTCTTTATCTATCGAGAGTATTTGCGTAGCTTGCACAGTTACATTCATCTCATTAAATTAGGATGGACCACTTGGTCGCTGATTGACAACACTGAGTTTTCAGCTAAAATAGATTTAGCGAAAAGCTACAATATTCCTATTTGTTTAGGAGGAACTTTGTTCGAGATTGCATACGACCAAGGATCTTACGACAACTTGCTTGATTTTATCGTAGCTAATGGTATTTCATGCATTGAAATCGCCAGTGGTTTTGCAGTAAGTATTAGTCAACTACCAATAGCAATTGAGAAAGCTTCTAACAGAAGTCTGATCATTATGGTTGAAGTTGGTTATAAAGATGAAGACAAGGATAACTCTCTAACAAACAAAGAACGTATCTCTCATATCAAACAGGCTTTAGCTTGTGGAGCTCACTACGTGATTCTTGAAGCCAGAGAAAAAGGCATTGGTTATTCTGTATTTAAAAAAGATCAACAAAGGAATTCTAACCTCATTGGCATGATTGCAAGTGAGGTCGGTTTTGACAAGATTGTTTTTGAAGCTCCAGACAGAAACTCACAGATCTTTTTAGTTAATATGATTAATTCTAATGTCAATATTGGCAATGTGTCATTTGATGAGATTTCTCGTTTAGAAACAATTAGACGCAGGATTCATGCCGATACATATAAAAAAGAAGGTGGCTCGAATGAACAGAATTGTAATTGATTTTGATCCGTCTTGTGCATACAAATATGTTGATCGCTACAACATTGTAACAGTTGATGTTTTACGAGCAACTTCCACAATTATAATAGCTATGGAGATGGGAGCAGACAAGGTAATTGTCTGCTCTAAAATTGAAGATGCTTTGAAAATTAAAAACAACGATAAGCAAATTTTAGTTGGTGAAAGGCAAGCTGTAATAGTTGAAGGATTTGATTACACTAATTCCCCCTTTGATTTGTCAAAAGTAAATTTAAAAGAAAAAGAAGTTATTTTAACCACTAGCACGGGAACTCGTTTGATTATCAATTGCCAATCAGCAGCAAATGTTTTAATTGGGAGCACACTCAATTCTCAAGCCGTTGCTAAAAAAATGCTTGAAATTGGTGGCGATTGGGTTATTATTGGCTCTGGTTCTCATGGTGAATTTAGAGATGAAGACAAAGTTGGTTGCGCCTTAATTGCCAATGAACTCTTAAAGTTAGATCAATACAAGTATTCATGCTCTGAAGAAACCATGGCATTCATACAAACCTACTCACGCAACATTCAAAATTATATCGAGAATTCAACTAGTTCAACCAAGCTACGAAAACTCGGTAGAAATTGTGATATTGATTTCGTAATTAATCAAATAAATAATTACAAAATTGTGCCTTTGCTAAAAAAAAGCGGACTTTTTCGTTTAAATCATATAAATCGGAGGTGGGTATGCTGTGGCACACAATAACGTTTTAGCTGTAATTTTAGCTGCAGGCAAACAAGAACGCTTTGGACAGAAAAGTAGTAAAATGATGGTAAGAATTGGAAATAAAGTCGCATTTGATTACACGATATCTTCTATTAAAAAGGTGCTAGAAGAAGATCAGATAGTTGTTGTCACTTCAAACTTGTTTGCAGAGTTTAATCAGCATCTAAGAACCCATTATCCAAAATTAACATTGATTTTTGATCCAAATCCAAGAAAGGGAACTTTATTTTCTCTAATGCATTCTTTGCCTTGGCACAACCAAAAAATATTTGTAGCTGAAGGCGATATTTATTATGACTCTAGTCTTGTTGAAGCTCTAACCAATCAATCAGATTGCACAATAGCAATTACGAATAAGACCAATATTGCACCAACGCATCGAGGGGTCAACTTGGATCCATTTACCATAAACGATCATGGCGTTCATCTTAATGCTAAAGTTGTTTATCGTAATATGGGAGTGTATTTATTGACAGCCAACACAGAAAAATTTTGGGTAAAAAATCAGCATACCAACTTAATCGATTTTATTAGATGGCTTTACATTTCCAACTTGCTTGCAGTCAAACCATATTTATACAAAGGACTTTATTTGCATACAGCAGATAAGTCTGATGTATTTTTTTGGATTAAACATTTAGCTCATATTCAAAAAAATGAATAATTTATGTTTTGTTTTCAATGGCGAAAATAAAAACACAAATGGATTAAAAAAACTAGCCTCGCAAAAGCGAGGCTATTTTACTTAACTCTAAAAAATATTGAGTCTACAGCGTTTTATATCTCAAAACAAGCAAAGTAACATTTAACTTTGGACTAAAACACAAAATTCAAACTCAGGTCCTCAATCTATTGCATCACAAATTAAAAACCTTTCATCATGTTCTAAAGTGTACTCATCCCCATTTTGTAATAAAATGGATGTACCATCACTATTTTGGTAAACATTATTTTCAAATAATAGTGAAGCTCCCCGCACACCGTACTACGGCTAGCAACTACTCGTTGCTTGCCGGTACTACGTGCGGGGCTTCATGCTCCGCTACAGCTCTACGAGCTGTCCCTCGTCTTGCTCTCGCTGATGCCTAACATAATTTTTTATCATAGTTTCGTTCAAACCCACACTTGATATAAAAAATCCTACTGACCACATAGCTTCTCTTCCACCTCGTTTTAAGAAATCAAATTTCTTTCTCATTATTCTTGAAGAGTCAGCTTTGAGATTTTTAACAATATCTAAAATTGCATATTTAGGTGGAATAGTTATTAATATATGAACATGGTCATCCATCACTTCTACCTCTTCTATTATCACATCTTCATACTTATCGCTAATCACTCCAAGGATTACCTGTTCACAATATGAGCCGACTCCAGATTTTAATAATCTATGTCTATATTTAGGAATAAAAACGAGGTGATATAAAAGTTTATAACAACAGTGGGCTTGAACTCTGGTTTTCATTAATAGTTTTATTATACTCTAAAATCACGCAAGAACTCGGGCTCACTTCATCCACAGACTATCGTCTGTGGTTTTAAGTAGGGAACGA